>JAUZFQ010000019.1 GCA_030838445.1 Pyrinomonadaceae bacterium
GAAGAACTCAACGAGCGCGTCGGCGAAGTGCTCGCGCGGATGAGCAAGCGCGGCCTCGTCGTCACGCGCCCGCAGTTGATCCGTTCGAGTCAGGAGATGAGTTTGACGGTTGCCGCGCCCGTCATGGGCGGCGCGGACGGCGAAGAGGTGGTAGCCGCCGTGGCTGCCGTCATCTCTTTCAACGAAGTCTTCGCGGCGGTGCAGCAGCCCACCTCCAAGAGCGAGCGCGAACTGCTCGAACAGGGCTTGCCCGTCATCTTCGTCGTGGACGCGGCCGGGCGCGCCGTGGCGCACCCCGACCCGCGCGTCGCCTACGCCGAGCGTTCGATGCTCGATCTCAAGATCGTGCAGAACTGGGTGGAGACGGGCACGCAGGTGCAATCGTTGCTCGAACCTTTCACGGCGGAGCGCGACGGGCAACAGATGGCGATGCTCGGCGCGTATGCCACGGCCGAACTCGACACGGGCGCGCTTCTCGGCGTGATCGCGATTCAGGACGAGCGCGCCGCACTGCGCTCCGTCACTGACATGCGCAAGCAGACGTTTCTCATCAGCCTGCTCGCCGCCACCTTCGCGCTGCTCGCCGGTTTCCTCTTCGCCAAACAACTGACGCAGCCCGTGCGCGATCTGGCCGACGCCGCCGGGCGCATCGCCTCCGGCAACTTCGCGCAGCGCATACAGGTGCGCAGCCGCACCGAACTCGGCGAACTCGGCACGTCGTTCAACACCATGACCGATCATCTCGAACAGTACGTCGAAGACTTGCGGCGCGCGGCGGAAGAGAACCGACAGTTGTTCGTCGGCACGGTCAAAGCCCTCGCCGCGGCGATTGACGGCAAAGACCGCTACACGCGCGGCCACTCCGAGCGCGTCGCGCGTTTCTCCATCGCCATCGCGGAACACATGGGTCTGCCCGACGGCGAGATCGAGGCGTTGAGGATCAGCGCGCTTTTGCACGACGTCGGCAAGATCGGGATTGACGACAAGGTTCTGAAGAAGCCCGCGAAGCTGACGAACGAAGAGTTCGAGATCATGAAGACGCACCCGCAAAAAGGGTTCAAGATCATGTCGCACATTCCGGCGATGCGCGAGTTTCTCCCCGGCATGTACATGCACCACGAGATGATCAACGGCGAAGGCTACCCACAGGGCTTGCGCGGCGACGAGATTCCGATGCAGGCGCGCATCGTCTCCGTCGCCGACACCTTCGACGCCATGACGACCGACCGCCCCTACCAGAAGGCGATGGAACTCGACGACGCGCTCGCGCTCATCAAGACCTTCGTCGGCACGCGCTATGACGAACGCGTCGTTGACGCGCTCGTCGAGGCGTGCGAGTCGGGGCGCATCAACGCGGTGGGCAGCCGCCTGCGCCCGCGCCGCGTGGTTGAACAAACCGTGGAGCACGCGGCTGGAAGCGTCCCGCCGCCCGTCGCCGAACCGCCGGTCGAGCAAACGCGAATTGCCTGAGTCCGTCTAGCCGCGAAGGGCGCACAGACGAACCGCAAAGAGACGCGCGGAAGGAGAGCCTTCCGGTCTGCGCGTCCTTTGCGGTTTTTCTTTGCGCCTTTTGCGGTTAAATTATCTGCGCACGAAACATTGCTCCCGCTTCATGATTCCACGTCGAGGTATAAACATGCTGCGTAGATTATTCGCCCTAACTCTACTTCTCTCGCTCGTCCTGCCCGCGCACGGTCAACAGCCGACGCCGACGCCAACCCCTAGTCCGGCCGACAAGCGTTCGGAGCAGTTGGAGGAGGCGCAGAAGAAGGCCGAGGCCGACAAGCGCGCCGACAAGTGGGACGTGGAAGGCGACCACGGGCCGACGACCAAGGTCGAGTTCGACACGGACGAAGGCACTTGGATGAGTTGCGACGTGTCGCCCGACGGCGCACGCATCGTCTTCGATCTGCTCGGCGACATCTATCACATGCCAGTCGCGGGCGGCCGCGCCGAGTTGCTGTCGGGCGGCGTCTCCTGGGAGTCGCAGCCGCGCTACAGCCCCGATGGTAAAACCATCGCCTTCACCTCCGACCGCGACGGCGGCGACAACATCTGGCTCATGGATGCGGACGGCAAGAACCGTCGCCAGTTGACGAAAGAGACGCTGCGCCTCGTCAACAGTCCCGCGTGGACGCCCGACAGCCAGTACGTCCTCGTGCGCAAGCACTTCATCGATCAACGCTCGCTCGGCGCGGGCGAGATTTGGATGTACCACGCGGCGGGCGGCGGCACGGGCGTGCAGTTGACGGAGAAAACGAGTTGGACTGCGAACGTCGGCGAGCCGGTCATTGATCCGCAGAAGCGTTTCATCTACTTCGTCAACAGCGGCGACTTCGACTACAACAAAAACGTCTACGACAGCATTTACTGGATCGAGCGTTACGACACTGAGCGCGGGCGTCGCGGCGTCTTCGTGCGCGGCGCGGGCGGCTCGGTCAGGCCGCAAGTCTCGCCCGACGGAAAACTGCTCGCCTTCATCCGCCGCGACCGCCTCAACACGGTGCTCTACCTGCGCGAGATCGAGAGCGGGCGCGAGTGGCCGATTTACGACAAGCTGACGCACGACCAACAGGAGACGTGGGCGGTCTACGGCACATACCCCGGCTACAGTTGGACGCCCGTCGGCTAGTCAATCGTCATCTCGGCGGGCGGCAAGTTCGTGCGCGTGGTCGTGGGGACAATGACGACGACGCCCGTCCCGTTCAACGCGCACGTCTCGCAGCGCGTCGCGGACGCCGTGCGCTTCCCGCAGAAAGTCTTCAACGAGCGCGAGCGCACGCACCTGCACCGCTGGGCGAAACGTTCCGGCAACCGCATCGTCTACAGCGCGCTCGGCAAAATCTACGTCAAAGAGGGCGACGGCGAACCGCGCCGCCTGTTGAACTCGAACTACCTCGAATACTCGCCGAACTTCAGTCTCGACGGGCGACAGTTAACCTACGTCACCTGGTCGGACGCGGAGAAGGGCGCGGTCTGGATCGCTAACGCCGACGGCACAAACGCGCGCAAGATCACGGACAAGCCGGATCAATATGCGAACCCCGCCTTCTCGCCCGACGGGCAGAAGATCGCCTATCTCAAGGGGCGCGGCAACGTCAATCACGAGGAGGAACTCGTGAGCGAGTCGGCCTTCGAGATTCATTACTGGGACGGCGCGCAGAGCCGCTACGTGATGGACTTGCAGAGCCGCGGCACAAACGCGCGGATGCCGATTCTGAGTTTCGACCCGGCGGGCGAGCGCATCTTCTTCCTCGAATCGCCGCCCGCGCCCGCGACGCCGCCCGGCCAGCCCGCCACCATCTTCTCCGCTTTGAGCAGCGTGAAAATCTCCGGCGACGATTACAAGCGGCACGTCGAAGCGCGCTTCGCCACCGAGATCATGCCGTCGCCCGATCACAACTGGGTCTTCTTCAAGGAACTGCACAAGCTCTACCTCGCGCCGTTTCCGCGCACCGGCAAGACGCTCAAGATGAACTCGACGGAGACCATCCTGCCCGTCAAGTCCATCTCGAAAAATTCCGGCGACTGGCTCACGTGGTCGCCCGACAGCAAGTCTGTGCAGTGGACGCTCGGCGAAAATTTCTACGAGCAGACGCTCGAACAGATCAACCGTCAACTGACGAAGGACGAGAAACCCGTCGAGCCGAAAGCGACAAGGATCGGTTTCGAGTTTGAGTCGGCGCGCCCGCGCGGCCTTGTGGCGTTGACTAACGCGCGCATCGTCACGATGAAGGGCAACGAAGTGATCGAGCGCGGCACGATCCTCGTCGAAGACAATCGCATCAAGGCCGTCGGCGCGCGCGTCGCCATACCGGCCACCGCGCGCAGGATTGACATGACGGGCAAGACCATCACGCCCGGACTCATTGATGTCCACGCGCACATGAGCTACAACACGCTCGACATCATCCCCGAAAAGCAGTGGCCTTACTGGGCGAACCTTGCCTACGGCGTGACGACGACGCACGATCCTTCGGCCGCAACTCAATCCGTCTTCGCACAGTCAGAGATGGTCAAGGCTGGCTCGATGGTCGGGCCGCGCATCTTCTCGACGGGCTATCCGGTGTACGGCGCGGAGTCGCCGGAGAAAGCGCCGGTCAACAATCTGGAAGACGCGCGCGGGCATCTGGCGCGGCTCAAAGCGGTCGGCGCGTTCTCCGTCAAGAGCTACAACCAGCCACGCCGCAATCAACGCCAGCAGATCATACAGGCCGCGCGCGAACTCAAGATGATGGTCGTCCCCGAAGGCGGCTCGACCTACTTCTACAACATGACGCACATCCTCGACGGCCACACCGGCATCGAGCACGCCATCCCCGTCGCGCCGCTCTACAAAGACGCCGTGACGCTCTTTGCGAAAAGCCGCAGCGGCTACACGCCCACGCTCATCGTCGGCTACGGCGGCATCTGGGGCGAGAACTACTGGTATCAAAAATCGAACGTCTGGGAGAACGAGAAACTCCTACGCTTCACGCCTCGCTCGACCATTGACGCGCGCTCGCGTCGCCGCGTGATGACGCCCGACGACGACTTCTATCACTTCGAGTTGGCGAAGTCTGTGAGGGACGTGGTGCGCGCCGGGGGCAAGGCGCAACTCGGCGCGCACGGCCAGTTACAGGGACTCGGCGCGCACTGGGAACTGTGGATGCTGCAACAGGGTGGCCTGACGACGTTGGAAACTCTGCGCGCGGCCACGCTCTCCGGCGCGGAGTATCTCGGACTGGACAGGGAAGTCGGGTCAATCGAGGTCGGCAAACTCGCCGACCTGATGATCACCGACAAGAACCCGCTCGACAACATTCAGAACTCCGAGTCAATCAGTTTCGTGATGATGAACGGAGTGCTCTACGACACGCGCAACATGGACGAGGTCTACCCGCAGGCGCGCCCGCGCGGCAAGTTCTTCTGGGAGCGTTGAGAATTTTAAATTAGGGATGAAGTAGGGACGAAAAGCGGGAGACAGAAAACAGGAGTCAGAATAAAAGACGCGCGGGTCTTTCTTCTGACTCCTGTTTTCTGTCTTCTGTCTACTACTTAATAGCCTCGCGTTTTCACGCGCCGACGGGGCTGCCAGTCGTCAGCTCAGGGCTGACTCGCGCGTCGGCCTTTGGTGCGCTGCGTCTTGAGTTGGCGGTGCTGCGGCGCGGTGAAGATCGGCTCGCTGGTTTCGGCTTCGACGTTGACGAAGAAACGGAAACTGCCTTCCTGTTGCACGCCGAGGCGAAACTGGATGTTGATCGAGTCGCCGTCGGCGAGCGGTTCGTCGAGCGTGACGTCGCGCGTCCCCGGCGGCGCTTCCACTTCGGGCGTATCGCAGCAGTCGAGGCTTGAGTTGAGTCCGCCGCCGCTGAACTGGTCGGGCGGTACTTCGAGCCTCACGCCCTGCACCGTGACGCTTGCGCCACCGCCGAGCACGACTACTTCGGGCGTTGAATTAACGACGCGCAGGTCGGCCTGCCCGACCTGCGTGTTGCCGCGCGTGGTGATGTCCACGACGCGAAAGCGCAGCTTCGTGACGGGCGCGCCCGTCATGTTGCGGAACGTGCGGCGGAGCGTGAGCGTGCCGAACGCACCGTTCGCGACGGGCGTCCCGCTGCGCGCGCGGTTCGGCGGGAAGCCGGACGTGACGGTCGGGTCGAGCAGCGACGCCTTCACCGTGCTGTTGCGTTGGATGGGGCTGCTGCGGTTCTCCGGGCCGGGCGCGCCGAGCGTCGCGCCTGAGTCTGAGCCGAGCGTGACGAGCGCGAAGTCATTTGCGTTGTCGCCCGTGTCCTGCGGGAAGCCGGAAGTCATCTTGCGAACGTGGAAATAGTTCGTGCTTTGGCTACTGACGGGGAAGGTGGACAACCCGTTCTCGCGGTAGAGCGACGGGACGGAGGATGCCCCGACGGCATCGAGACGGTTGGCGAGCGTGAAGTTGGCGGGGTTCGCGGTGCGGAACAGCGCGACGCCGGAGATGAGCGGGATGTCCTGCGTGTAGGTGGCGTCGGGGGTCGCGGTCGAGTCGCTCCCGGCCGGGTAGTCGGCGAGGCTGTAGCCCAGTGAGTTGGCGAAGAGGTAGTGACCGCGCGCCGGGACCGTCTCGCCCACGGGGATGATGCCGCGCACCGCGCCGTCGGCGGCGACGAGCGCCCAGCCCGCCGAGTTGTCCGTCGTCGTCACGTTCAGCGGCGCGTCGGTGTTGTTGTAGAGTTCGATGTATTCATCCAGATTGGAAGTCTCGACGGACGGGTCTTGGACGCCGAAGCGAAACTCGCTGATGATCAACTCGCTCTGCGGCAGGCAGCCGAAGCCGGACACTGTGAGCGTGTAAGCCGCGCAACTCTGGTTCGTGTTGGCCTGACTGACGACGACCTGAAAATCCGCGCCCGCCGGGACGTTGAAGGAATAAGAGCGCGACGGGTTGGGACTCGCGCCGATGTCGCCGAGGTAGTTCATGCTGATGTTGCCGGGGTTGAAGCCGGTGTAAGCCGCGCTGAACAGGCTGCTCGCGCCGACGCATGAACCGGCGTTGAGCGTGACGGTGATGCAGGCCGTCGAGGTGTTGTTGTTGACGAACTGGTAGGCGTTGAAGCGTCGCTGGTTCGAGTCGGTCACGCCGGGAAAAGTTTTTTGCGCCGCGCAAGTGGAGGCGACGCCGTTCGGCGTCAAACGTCCCGTCTGCGTAAAAGGTATCGCGGTGTTCGAGTCGGTGATGGTGGACGACCCCGTACACTGTTGTTGCGCGCGGCCGCCGGGGACAGGCGCGAGGATTAACAAGAGGCCGAGCGCGGTCGCGGCCGCGGTTAAGAGCAAGGGACGTTGGCGCATGTGTAAGTCTCCTTGGACGGAAGATGTGAAGCGAGGGCGTACTCGATTGCAGGGCGACTTCGTTCAGGGGAAACGGGCTGAAAATATCATAAGCGCCGTTGCGGCAACAAACAATTAAACGCGCCGGAGGCGTTCTCATAAGGACACGTCTAATGCGTCGCGCTTTCCTGGTAGGCAGGTGCGTTTTGCGTGTGAGCGAAAAATTATAACCGCCGGGGCGTAAACAGGAGAGGCGGTGAAGGAGAAACGCGGAATGATGAAGCGGAAGTGACTCATTGATTCAACGAGCAGATGGCTCAATGAATCACTTCTTCCGTTCATCCTTCCGCGTTCATCTCGATCTGAAAAACAATCAGGCCGTGGGCGGCGTCATCCCCGTGGGCAGTTGCGCGAGATTGGCGACGGACTTATTGCGCTGGAACATGCCGAGCAGTTGGAAGACCGCCGGAATGCCGGTCGCCAGCGCGGTGATGATCGCCATCGAAGAGCTATACATGTCTGGATGCGTGACGAGCAGGAAGAGCGCGATGCCGACCAAGATCACCAGTAACGGCAGGCGTAGCTTCGACCAACTGCTGCCCGTCCGCGCGCTCGCGCCGATCTCATCCGGGACGACCGTCGAGAGGATGAAATGCCGGAAACTTTCATTCATCAGACGCACGTCCGGATCGCGCACGATCAGCCCGCGCCGCATCAGTCGCCGCACTTCAACGTTCTTCGCGCTGACGAGCCGATCTTGCGCGAGGTAGTAGAGCGTCAGCTTTTGGTCGTCGGTACAGGTCGCCCAGATCGCTTTGTAGTAAGCCTCGGCCTGTTCGACCAGCAGCCGGATGAGTTCTGCGGGACTTAAATCCTTGAACTTCGGATGCTTGGGAATCGCCTTGGCGACGTTTTGCAAATAGGTGCGCGGCCCGCACTCGTTGGCGAGCGTGTCGTAGAGCGCGGCGACGTTTTCGTTGCCCTTCCGTAATTCGTCTTTGCGCTTTAATCGCAAGTATCGCATGAGGCTGCGGCCGGTGCGGTCGCCGTTCGGAGCGTGTTTGTGTTTCTCCTCACAGAGCCATTCCCAGAAGGCTTGCCGCCCGCCCGTGTCTTCGATGTGAATAACCCAGAACGAACTGACGACGTTCATCCAACGATCCGCCGTGTCGGTCGGCAACGTGCCGTTCGATTGCTGCGGCGGCAAGGCGCAATACGACGCGTAACAGGAACGGAACGGATCGTGGCGCGAGAAGACAACGACGGGGCGCGAATCTTGTCGCAGCCTTTCGAGCAACTCAAGTCGTTTTAAGTCCCACTCCTGATCGTTGCTGCGGTAATCGAAATTATCTATGGCGAGCAGTTGGCCTTCCTGCGGCTTCTTCTTCCTCTTCTTTTTCTTCTCCGCTCCACAGTCCTGCTCTGAGACGGCATCTACCAACGAGAGGCGTTCGACCTCCGACCCGTTCAGGAGCGAGCGCACGTCCAGAAACGGCGCGCCGAGCACGACGAACCGTTTCGGCAACTGGTCTTGACTGTTGAACGCACCCGCGGAGAGCAGGGTCGTCGGGTCGTCGAGCCTCAGGAGGAAAACGCGCATCACGACGAACCGCAGCAAAAAGAAGACCAGTACGAAGATCAGGACGAGGCTGATCCACCAGAGTGTGCTTCGAATGCTTTGACCCGGCAGGGGCAGCGACAGGAAAGGAACATTTGAACTGAGACGCAGCGGCGCGGCGTGCTCCGTCATATCCGTCGCCCACGTCTGCAATTGCAGCCGATCTCCTTTCACGATGCCCCACTCCCAGGCTTCGTCGGCCGAGCGCGCCTCTATTAAACCAGCCCACTCGCCGCTCGTGCGATTCACGATAGGCCGCAGGTTGCTGAGAAATTGCTCGTAAGATTCGGGCTTCTGGAGGGGAACGGGCGGCGGGTCGCTCGCCGCCAGCAGCGAGGCCGACCCGGCGGGTGGCAGATTCCGCGCGGCGTCCGTCGCTGCGTTTTCCCGGCGCGTGTCCAGTAAGACGGATTCGTAAACGTCGAGCAGGCGAGACGTACCGGGCGGCGACCATCCGAGGCGGCTGCGGATCAACTGATCGATCCATCCGTTTGTTGCCGCCGCCGCGACGGCCGCCGCCGCGACGGTGGCCGCAGCGATGGCGGCTCTTTTCGCCCTTGAAACTTTTTTCGCTCTTTTGGCGGCGGGCGTTTTCTCAGCGGCGGGGTTGTGGACATAGCCGGCGTACTGTCCCCTGACGCGCTCTTCGCGCGCGCGCAAATCCTCCGCTAGTTTTACCTGTCCGTGTTTGGCGAACAACTGCATCTGCTCGTTGTACGCCAGTTTGAAGAAGGATATCGCGGGCAACACGCTGATGATAAACATTAGTGTGGTCATCATCCCCACGTACCAATTACGGCAGCAGGTCACCGGGTGCGAATTGTCGTTGCGCTCTGTGCCACCCTTGCAATCCCGGCCGCTCCGTCTCAGGAAATACGCGGTAACGCTAAGTCCGACGAGCGGGATCGCCACGGCAATCTCGAACAACCGCCAATGTTCGGAGTACAAGATCAGGACGCTGAAAATCAGACAGCAGAGGACGTTGAAGACCGACAGCCGACGATAAAATATAACCGCCTCGTCGCGCGCCCACAACCACTCGCCCCTTTTGCCCGTGTTGACTTTCCAGATGTAAATGAAGACGAAGGGGATCAGCAGCAGCAGGCAATAGATCAGGAAGAGGTTGGACGCAACCACGAGCAGTTCGAGTTGCATAGTGCGTAAAATCTGTTTGTCGCGGTAGGTGATGATCGTCCACCCGGGGAAGTCTTTGACGGGCAGTGTGTAGAGAGTGTGGCCGCTGCCCAGATAGTCCGTGCTGATCCGTTTGCTCTGCCGCGCCTCGACGGCGGCGCGTAGTTCGGCGCGCTCGTCACACTCGTCGTAGAAGTTCTCCTCGAAGTGTTGGGCGAGTTCCGAGTGGAAGAGCACCCGGCCATTCTCTTCGATGATGCTGAAGCCGTAGCCGGGCGGCGTCACCGTCTCGATCATTGACAGCAAGCGCGTATCGAGCGCGGCCACCAGCGATGGATACGGAGCACACATCTTCTTTGAAACGATGACGGTCTCGACGCCCGCCAGCGGCGACGTGATCGGTTCGAGCCAGAAGTAGTGATGGGTGGCTTTGGCGTGCTCCCGTTTGCAGGCCTCCTGCGGCGTCTCCTTAACCTGCGTGGGTTTCTGATCCCCCGGCGGTTTCGCAGCCTTCGGAGTTTCGCCATTCTGCTGCTGCTGTGGCGGCCGTGTCACTTTCGGCAGGTGCAGAAAGCGCCCCTCGTTGACGTTGTTATAGTAGGCGCGCGTCAGGGGAACGGACACGAAGCGCGTCCCCGCGTCTCTCGTCGTCCACTTGATGCGTTGCTGGCGTTTGTCATCAACCCAGAACGCGGTGGTGAAGAACGGATAGGGATGTTGAGACTTTGCCTCCGGCGTGAGGATGCGTTCCGTGAGGAGATCCGTTTTTTCGAGTCGCTTCGGCGCTGACGCGGTTTGCGCGGCGCGTCCGGGGCGTGTGTTTTTAGCTCCGGTTTCTTGAAGCAGGTTGAGGCTGTCAGGGTCGGCAAGCAAATCCTCGTTGAGCTTGTCCAACTCGTCGAGCGCGTCGCCCACTTCGTCGTGCAAATTGTCATGCACGTCCATGGCAAAGGCTTGCAGTTTATCGTCAGCGTCGTGCGAGAGACTGATGTAGGTATAAATGTAGAGCGAGAACAGGGTGAGCAGCGCCGCGCCGATAATCGCCGAGAAGAACAGGAAATACACATCTGCGATACGCAGCCTGTCCTTGGCTCCCATCAACCAGAGTTTTAGGAAAGACCAACTGAGCGCCGCCAGGATCATCACCACCGTGAAGACGATCAGCACCGTGTAGGAGATTGCCAGCCGCTCGCGGCGGAATTGCGCCTCGCTGATCAAGCCGACGACGATCCACCTCAAGCCCGGCCGGTCGCTGCCCGAGACGGTGACTCCTACCTCGACGGGGCGCGAGAAGAGTGTGTAATGGACACCTGCCAGTTTAACGTCCTGAATGTTCGTCGCCTGCGCGAGGGCAACATGTTCGATCTTATTCTGCTGCTCGTCGCGCAACGCGTCGAGCGTGGCGACGCGCAGCTTCGAGCCGCTCTGGCGGTTATGCTGGTGGACGACCGCGCCGGTCTCGGCGTCGGCGATGATCACCGAGTCGAACGCCTCTTTACTTAAGATTGATTGGAGCACCCCGCCGAGATCGGCGTTGACTTGCAGACTCTGCGCGGGCGAGCCGTCGTCCCAACTGCCCGTGAACTCGATGACCAATTTGGACACGTCCATCCCACATTCCGGTTTGAAGGTCAGGCTCTGGACGACGGGTTTAGCGTTCGCGCTTCTCGGCGGTTTGGGCAGGAAGGTTTTGGGCGGTTCGAGCCTGTCGCTGATGGCGAGCGTCTTTCCGAAATCTTCAAACTCGGATTCTTTAAGCGTCTGCCCCTTTTTCCTCGCCTCCGCCGCGCTCTCGAACAATTTGACGGAAGCGTTCTCGACCACGACGCCGAGGTTCTTAAGCTTCGCGCCGATCTGATTACTCATCACGGCCAGTTGCCGCGACTTATGCTCGGTGAAGTAAGTGGTTTGCACCCGGACGAAGCCCCAGTAGTAGAGACTAAAGGGAACGAGCAGGACGAGCAGCGTGATAATGAGGATGTGCAACCGTTCAAATTTCGGCAGGTTGAGTTTCATAACGAAGCAAACTCCTTAGCGTAGTAGAGGCCACCGGTGGCGGGTGCTGGAAAAAAGCAGAGAGCGCGTGTTGGCGAGTCGGACGCGCGAGAGGAAGCCGAATCTGAGCGGGAGCGGCCGGATAAACTGTGTCGGCGCACTCCGCGAAATGAAGTTGGTATTGAAGGCTTGCTTGCGTCGTCCGCAAACAAGCATTTCGACTGCGCGTAGAGGCCGGAAGACGACCCGGCGGCTGGTAAGACACGCGCCGAAGACTCGAAAAGTGAAAGCAACATAGTGCAGACGACGTGGCGTGTCAAGATAAGCATCCACTGGTAGTAAGATTATTTTCGAAACCGGCAGGGACTGCTCTCTAAATTGATTAGCTAGGGGCAATCGTCGCGGATACTTCTGCCTAACTATGTATGGCACCTTGCCGCGAAGTGTTTCGCTTGCTTTTGTCCCTATCGGCCGGATGCAGTTATAATCAGCGACTTTCAATTTGACGAAATTTTAAGCAGAGGCATTCATTCACCACATGGCATTCTGGCGACGCAAAAAAGAAGACCGCTACATCACGCTCGGACTCAACGAACCGCCCAAGCCCGCCGAACGCGAAACGGCAACGGCGGCAGGCGATGACCCGGCGGCGCGACCCGAACCGCCCGCCAACCTCGGCGCGACGGACGCGAACACGAGCGCAGCAGCCACGCCCGCGCCGCCCGCGCTTGAGCCGACCGTGACGGGCGGCGCGCCGACACCGCTCCCGCAAGAGCGGACGGGCAACGCCACAGGGATCGGCGCGACGGAGTCAACGCCCACCACCGCCGCCGCCACGCGTACGCAGGCCGCCACATCTACGCCCGCCGCCAACGTCTCGACGGCGACCACTACGACGGGCGGCGCGTCGCGCGCGGGTGCGCCCGACCCGTCGCAGCCCGGCGTCGCGCAGCAACGCCCCGTCCCGACGCGTTCGAGTTTCTCGACCTCCATCCTCGGCCTCGACCGCTCCATCGAAGAGTTGCAGGCCGAAGAGGCCGCGCTCGAACGCACGTTTGAGAAGCGTTTCAAAAACGCCATCTCCGCCACGCGCGAATCGCTCTCCGAGAAGATCGACACGGTCTTTCAGGGGCGCAAGCAGATTGACGCCGAGTTGCTCGACGAACTCGAAGAGGCTCTCATCGCGGCCGACATCGGCGTGCCTACGACGCTCGACATCCTCGACACCGTCAGGCGCGGCATCACGCGCAAAGAGATCAACGACATCGAGGCGCTCAAGGCTGCGATCAAAAATCAGTTGCTCTCCATCCTGCGCGCATCCGAGGCGAAGGGCGTCGCCGCCGAGACGCTCGTGCCGGAAAACATCTCGCCCTACGTGATGATGATCGTCGGCGTCAACGGCGTGGGCAAGACGACCACCATCGGCAAACTCGCGCAGCGCATCAAGGCCGAAGGCAACGACGTGCTCATCTGCGCGGCCGACACCTTCCGCGCCGCCGCCTCCGACCAACTCGCCATCTGGGCTGAACGCACCGGCGTCCCGCTCATCCAGCAGAAGCAGGGGACAGACCCGGCGGCCGTCCTCTTCGATTCGCTCAAGGCCGCGAAGGCGCGCAACTCCGACGTGCTCATCGTGGACACGGCGGGGCGTCTGCATAACAAGTCGAACTTGATGGCCGAACTCGAAAAGATGAAGCGCGTGGCGGGGCGCGAGGTGGAAGGCGCGCCGCACGAGACGCTGCTCGTGATTGACGCCGTGACCGGGCAGAACGGGCTGGAACAGGCGCGCCAGTTTTTGAAGGTCGCGGGCGTCACCGGCATCGTCCTGACGAAACTCGACGGCACGGCCAAGGGCGGCATCGCCGTCGCCATCTCGAAAGAACTCGGCCTCCCGATCCGCTACGCCGGCATCGGCGAAAAAGTTGACGACCTCGTCGTCTTCAACGCCGAACACTACGTTGACGGACTCTTCGAGTCGCGTTGAGTTTCAAGTTTCAGGTTTCAAGTTAAAGAACTTCAGACCTGAAACTTGAAACTTGAAACCTGAAACTAAACTTTGCAACCTGAAATCATAAACTCAACTAAGGACGCGCGAAGCGAGGCCGATGAGCGTCTGATGCGGCGCGCACTGGAACTGGCGGCGCGCGGGGCGGGACAGGTCAGCCCCAGCCCACTCGTCGGGTGCGTCGTCGCGCGCGACGGCGGCGAGATCGTGGGCGAAGGGTTTTATCTCTACGAGGGCGTCAAGCACGCCGAGACGCTCGCGCTCGAACAGGCGGGCACGCGCGCGCGCGGCGCGACCGCCTACGTCTCGCTCGAACCGCACGCCCATCAGGGGCGCACGCCGCCCTGCACCATCGCGCTCATCCGCGCGGGCGTCCGCCGCGTCGTCGCGCCCGTCGAAGACCCGAACCCGCTCGTCTCCGGTCGCGGCTTCGCGCACCTGCGCGAGGCGGGGCTGGAAGTCGAGGTCGGCCTCCTTGCGCCGGAAGCCGCGCGGCTCAACGAGAAGTACGTCCACGCGATGCGCCACGCGCGCCCCTTCGTCCATCTCAAACTCGCCACGTCGCTCGACGGCCGCATCGCCACGCGCACCGGCGACGCGCGCTGGATCACGAACGAACAATCGCGCGCGCGCGTTCACGAATTGCGACACGAATACGACGCGATCCTCGTCGGCGCGGGGACGGCCGTCGCCGACAATCCGGCGCTTACGGATCGCAGCCGCCTGCCGCGTCATCGCCCGCTGACGCGCATCGTGCTCGACGACCGACTGATCCTCTCGCCCGATTCGCAACTCGCGCAGACGGCGGCTGAGACGCCGCTCGTCGTCTTCACTTCCGAAGGTGCGGACGAAGGCGCGGCCGACGCGCTACGTGCGCGCGGCGTCGAGATCGTGCGTCAGCCGCGCGGCGCGCGCGACCTGCGCACCGCGCTCGAAGAGTTGCACCGGCGCACGCTGCAAAGCGTGCTGGTCGAAGGCGGCGCGACCGTCGCGGGCAGATTCATCGAGGCCGGACTCGTGGATAAAGTCAGTTTCTTCATCGCGCCGCTCATCATCGGCGGGCGCGACGCGATGCCCGCCGTCGCAGGCACGGGCGCGAACAGCATCGCCGACGCCACGCGCCTCCGCGACGTCGAGATCACGCAACACGGCAGCGATGTCGAAATCACCGGATACCCTGAAACAGTGACAAGTGACGAGTGACGATAAGACAGTGACAAGTGACGAGTGACAAGTGACGAGTTAAAACAAGATTTCACCCGTCACTTATCATTCATCACCCATCACTCATCACTTATCAGGTGTCACTCGTCGCTTGTAGCTCGTCGCTTATCATGTGTTGCTTGTCACTCGTCACTTGTCAATTGTCACTGCTTTTAAAACTGTGGGCGCAAAAAAAAGTCTGGGACAGAATTTTCTGGTGGACGAGGGCGTGGCGGCGCGCATCGTGCGCGAGGTTGCGCCGCGCGGTGACGAGACTCTGATCGAGATCGGGGCGGGGCGGGGCGCTCTGACGGGGCGACTCGTCGAAGTGGCGGGGCGGCTGGTGGCCGTCGAGTTCGACCGCGATCTCGTCCCGGTGTTGCGGGAGAAATTCGGCGGCCGGGAGAATTTCACGCTCGTCGAAGGCGACGCGCTGGCGATTGATTACTGCGCCGCCATCATGCCCGCAGTCAAGGCGCGCGTCGTCGCCAACTTGCCGTATAACATCGCGACGGCCATCCTGCAACGCCTGTTCGAGCAGCGGCGTTGTGTGACGGAGATGATCCTGATGCTCCAGCGCGAGGTGGTCGAGCGCATCACGGCCGCGCCGGGGACGGGCGAGCGCGGTTACCTGTCGGTGCTGACGGAAGCTTACTGCGAGGCGCGCCCGCTGTTCGATGTGGGGCCGCAGGCGTTTCGCCCCGCGCCGAAAGTGTGGAGCACGGTCGTGCGCCTCACGGTGCGCGAGAGCGTGGCGGCCGGGGTGTCGGACGAGGCGTTGCTGTGGCGAGTCGTCGGCGCAGGCTTCGCGCAACGGCGCAAGACGATCTTCAATAACCTGCGCCACGCGCCGCCCGCGCTCTTGCCGAGGGTAGAGGCGGCGGGCGGCGCGCACGCGCTGCTTGACGCGGCAGGAGTCGAACCGAACCGGCGCGCGGAGACGTTGACGCTCGCCGAGTGGGTCGCGCTAGCGCTCGCGCTCGAAGCTGCGCGGGGCTGACGGCGTGAAGTCGTCAGCCGAGGATTTGCGAGCCTGCGAGTTGGCGAAAACCCTTGTTGAGATACTTCTTGTTATCCCCGGCCAGCACGAGGATCAAACTCTCACCCGGGAAGGCGACTTGCGCGACGATCTCGTTAATCAACTTCTGGTTTGCCTTGTCGTGGTTGAGTTGATACCAGGGCACTCCGGGCACGATGCCGAGCACGTAGAGCGGCTGTTCCGGCATCTTCTCCAACCTCTTTTGCGCGAGGTAGGCCGCCTTGATTTGCGAGAACTGTTGTAACTGTTCGCGCAGGCGTTCGACCTCCGCGGGCGTGGCTGTATGCGGCATCAACTCCTTCGGCGAGTTGATCGACGCGCGCTCCGGCTGCGCTTCCTCAAGTTTCCCGAAATATTTATTCGCGCGCTCGCGGTAGCGTTCGGCCTCCTCCGGCTGCCCCTGTTCGGTGAAGTACACGAACAAGACCTGACAGGCGGCGATGAGCATTTGTGGATCGAGCGACGCCGCCCGTTCGAGATGCGCGACGCCCGCCGGGTCGTTCTGCTTGAGGAGCATTTGGCCGAGCCGGAAGTTGGCCTCCGCGTGGTCGGCGCGCATCGCGAGCACTTCGCGCAGCAAAGCGGTCGCCTCTTCGGTCGTCCTGAGTTCCAACGCGAGCATGGCGCGCGTCCACGCCTCGTCGAAGAGGAGCGCGCCGCCGCGTGCTTTCTCTTCAAGCCCGGCGAGCGTCTTCTGCGAACGCAGCACGTAGTTGTGACGTTCACTCCATTGCTCCGCGACGCCCGCCTGCCACGCGCGGTCAAACTCCGCGACGAGCGTCTGCGCGCGTTGGCCGAGATAGAAATCAGCCGCGTTCTGTTTGACGGTCGCGGGCTGGTAGTGTTTCGCCCAGTCGCCGTTGTGGTCGCCGTTGTCGGGCGCGGGATAGCCGAGGGCGCGCAGGCGGTCTGCGAGCGCGGGGTGCGTGTCGCCGGAGTTCGTCTGTTGGGCGAGTGCGAGATTGAGTTGGCGCGCGACCGAATCTTGCGGCAACGTCTGGCCGAGCGCCCGCGGGAGGTTGGCGTAGACGCCCGCGACGGGGCGCGGCTCGGTCTCGGCGCGGCGGTAAACTTCCGGCCAGTAATTTTCTTCGAGATAACTCCCCTTGAGCCGCACGTCAATGAGCATCTCGGCGACGTTTTGCGCGCCGGTCAGGCGCGCCGCCGCCTCGTCGGCCTCGTACTCGTGCGTGCGCGCCAGCACGAAAGAGTAGGCTTGAAAATAGGGCGCGTACCAGTTGAAGAATGCGGTGAAGAAGAACGACCCCCAGCGTTGCTCCCGTTCGAGCCGCGTCAGCAGTTGCACCCACGTCTGGCGCAGGCGGTAAATCCAACCGGCGAAACGACCGTGCTTGCCCGACAGGTGGCCGAGTTCGTGCGCGAGCGTGGCGCGAAACTGTTCGGGCGTGGCCGCCTGCATGTCGGGCAGGCCGAGCAGGAGGTAGTTTTTGTAACTCCCTAAGAAGCCGAAACGCGGCACTTGCACGACCGCCGCGTTGAAGAAGTCGAGGACGAGGACGTGGTGGATGCGCGGCGCGTCGAGCGCGCGTGTCACCTCTTCGATCAGGTCGAAGAGACGCGGGGCTTCGGCGCGCGTCAACTCTAAGCCTTCGGGCGGCGATTGCTTGACCCACAGCGAGCGGAACACGACCCACGCCAGCACGAGCAGAATCCAGCCGACCTTGACGACGATGTAATTGAGCCTGCCGCGGCTGAACGCCAGCCCGAACATGACGACGAGGAGGCCGAGCAAGACGGCCAGCACCAGCCCGATGTAGGCATAGCCGAGCAGCGCGAGGAGCGCGACGCGAAACCTGTATTTATCAGGCGCGGCCTTCGCCAGAATTTCGAGATGCTTGACCATCTCGTCGAATTTTTCGTTAGTCATTGCCATAAAAGTTTGCCCGGCGCGGGCGCGCTGCGCGTTGAGATGTCCGGCTCTGCAAGTGTTGATCGGTTAGAGGAAACGTCGGGTCGTAAGTTTGAAGTTCGGCGTGCGCGAAGTGAATCCGGCGAGCCTTCGGGTATAGTAGCAAAAGCAGGCCGAAGGTTGTCAACAGGTCGTCAAACGGGGGAGGACGCAGGGACGCGCCGCCGGTATGAGCCGCGCGCCGTTCAAGGGAATGCGAGCCGCTGTGTTATACTGTCGAGTTAACATTCCCTCAAAGTTTATATCCGGCGATGGAATCGTCGCCGTAGTCTGGAGAGTAAGAAACAATAGTGAACAAGGTGATAGAACTAATCCCGCTCGGCGGCGTCGGCGAGTTCGGGATGAATTGCATGGCGGTGCGCTACGGCGACGAGATGATCATCGTTGACGCGGGGATGGGATTCCCCGAAGAGAGCGCCTACGGCGTTGACGTGTGCGTGCCCGACTTCGATTTTCTGGACGAGTACCGCGAACACATCACGGCCATCGTCCTCACGCACGGGCACGAGGATCATCTCGGCGCGCTGCCCTACATCCTCAAAAAATTCAACGTCCCCGTCTACGCCTCGCACTACACGGTGGGGCTGGCGGAGAGCAAACTGACGGAGCACGACCTGTTGAACGACGTGCTGATCCACCGCGTCGAGCCGCGCGATGTGGTCAACATCGGCGTCTTCAAAGTCGAGTTCATACGCGCCTCGCACTCGCTCATTGACTGCTTCTCGCTCGCCATCACGACGCCCGTCGGGACGATTATCCACACGGGCGACTACAAGGTTGACGAGACGCCCGTCATCGGCGAGCCGATTGACTTGAGGACGCTGCGCCGCTACGGGCAGGAGGGCGTGCTCGCGCTGCTGTCGGATTCCACGAACGCGACCGTACCGGGGCGCACGCCTTCGGAGCGCGCCGTCATCCCGGCCTTCGAGGAGATTTTCGACGAGGCCGAGGGGCGCATCATCGTCGCCGCCTTCGCTTCGAGCATCCACCGCTTGCAGATCGTCTTCGACGTGGCGCAGCAGTTCGACCGCAAGGTCTGCGTGCTCGGCCGCTCGATGTTGAAGAACGTGGAGATCGCCGAACGGCTCGGCTACCTCGACGTTCACGACAACGAGATGGTGTCGTTCAATCAGGCGAAGCAGATGCCCGACGACGAGATCGTCTATCTCATCACGGGTTCGCAGGGCGAGCCGCGCGCGGTGCTGGCGCAACTGGCGTCGCAGTCGTACAAGGGCTTGAGCATCGAAGAGGGCGATACGGTGGTGCTCTCGGCGCGCATCATCCCCGGCAACGAGCGCGCCATCTCGCGCCTCATCGGCGACATCTACAAGCGCGGCGGCAACATCATCGACGAGAAGCGACGGCTGATCCACGTCAGCGGCCACGCCTCGCAGGAAGACATACGCATCATGACCGAGGCCGTCAGGCCGAAGTTCGTCGTGCCGATTCACGGCGAATACCGCATGCTCTACCGCCACAAGGAGTTCGTCAAAAACCATCTCGGCTACGCGGACGAAAACGTCATCATGATCGAGAACGGCGACGTGCTCGAACTCTCGGCCGACCGCGCCACCGTCATCGAAAAGCGCGACGTGGGACGCACCTTCATAGACGATTCGGGCTTCGAGGAGATCGGGCGCGAGACCGTGCGCGAGCGCAAGCAGATGGCTTACGACGGCGTGCTCACGCCGATCCTGACCTTGAACGAAGAGACAGGCGCGCTCGAATCGCCGCCGGAATTCATGGCGCGCGGCGTCGTCGGCGCGAACGGCTCGAACGGGTTTATGAAGAACTTGCAGCGCATCGCGACGGAGGCGGTCGAGAAAGCCCCGGCCGCGGAGCGGCGCGATCTAACACTGCTCAAAGAGCGCGTGCGCGTCGAACTCAAACGCTACATCCAGAAGCAGACGGGCGGGCGTCCCGTCATCGTCCCGGTCGTCGTGCAAGTTTAGAGTCTTAGAAGTTTTCTACAGTTTTTGCTTCCTTCGCGCCTTTGCGCCTTTGCGAGAAATTAAACTCACGCAAAGGCGCAAAGGCGCGAAGGAAGCATGACACGCGATAGTTAAACGGGCATGGTTGATGACTGACGCACGGCAAAAGGAAACGGCGGCGGAGTTGCTCGGCCGGACGAAGGTGGAAGTCGCGCCCGCGACGTTCGTCCTCGTCGGGATGCGCCACGAGGATTGGGCGCGCCTCTTGGAACAGCCCGAACTCAGCCCGCGCGCGACTGTGCCCTTCATGCTGCTGCGCGACACAAACGAAGTGACGCTGCTGCTCGAAGAAGAGGACTGGCTCGTGATGCGCCACGCCGTGCGCGAGGCGCGCGTCGAGACCGGCTGGCGACTCGTCACGCTCGACATCGAACTCGGCTGGGACGTGACGGGCTTCCTCGCGCGCGTGACCGGGATACTCGCCGACGCCGACATCCCCCTCGGCGCGCTCACGGCCTTCTCGCGCGATCACCTGCTCATCAAACAAGACGATCTCGCGCGCGCCCTCAAAGTGCTCGGCGAGCACGTCGCGGAACTTTGTTAGAAGGTTAAGGTGTAGACGAAAGTGAACTGGTCGGAACGGACAGTCTTGATCACGGGCGCGTCGAGCGGCATCGGCGAGGCTCTGGCAGTCGAGTTCGGGCGACGCGGGGCATCGGTCGGGTTGCTGGCGCGGCGCGAGGAAGTGTTGCGCGAGGTCGCGGGGAAAGTAGAAGCAGCGGGCGGGCGCGCGCTGGTCGTCGCGGTAGACGTGCGCGACGCGGGGGAAGTGAAGGCGGCCGTCGGGAAAGTCTCCGCACGCTTCGGGCGCGTGGACGTGCTCGTGGCGAACGCCGGGAAGGGCGAGATCACTCTGGCGCGCGAGTTCGACATCGAGGTCGTGACCGAGGTGCTCTCGGTGAATCTGCTCGGCGCGATGAACTCGGTGGCGGCCGTCTTGCCGGAGATGCTCGCGCGCGGCGCGGGGCAGATCGTCGGCATCTCCAGCCTCGCAGCCTTCCGCGGCTTCCCCGGTTCGGGCGCGTACTGCGCGAGCAAGGCCGCGCTCTCCACCTTCTTCGAGTCCTTGCGCGTCGAACTCAGGCCGCGCAACATCTATGTGACGACGATTCACCCCGGCTTCATCGACACGCCGATGACGCGCGGGCGCAACCAGAAGATGCCGTTTCTGCTGGACGCCGAACGCGCGGCGCAGTTGATGCTCGGCGCTATCGAAGCACGGCGGCGCACCTACGCCTTCCCGTGGCAACTCGCGACCATCGCGCGCGTCGGCCGCTGGCTGCCCGCCGCGCTCTACGACCGCATGCTCGCCAACGCCACGCTCCGCGAATAACGAATCACGCGACTAACGAACCATGAACATTCTTCAAGCCATCATCATCGGCATCGTGCAGGGGTTGACGGAGTTTATCCCGATCAGTTCGACGGCTCACTTGATCTTCGCCTCACGCGCGCTCGGACTCTACGCGGGCGTCGAACCGACCCTGCGCGCCGAACAGACGACGGCCACCATCGCCGTCATCCAACTCGGCACGCTCCTCGCCGTGCTCGTCTATTTCGCGCCCGACATCTGGGCGATCACCGTCGCCTTCGTGCGCGATCACTTCAACCTCTTGCGCGGCGGCGCGCGGCCGCATGAGACGCGCGCGGCTGTCGGCAGCATCCGTCAACGCCGTTCGCGCCTGTCGGACGACGCGCGACTCGGCTGGCTGGTCATCATCGGCTCGCTGCCGGTCGCCGTCGTCGGCCTGCTGTTCAAGAAACAGATCGAGGGGAGTTTTACGAAAAATTTGTGGGTCATCGCGACGATGATGATCGCGGTCGCGCTGCTCCTGGCGTTGGCGGAGCGCGTGGGCAAGCGTCGGCGCGAGATGAAAGAGTTGGGCGTCGGCGACGCGCTGGCGGTCGGCGGCGCGCAGGTGCTGGCGTTGATACCGGGCGCGAGCCGTTCGGGTTCGACCATCATGGGCGGGCTGTTTGCGGGTGAGACGCGCGAGACGGCCGCGCGCTTCTCGTTTCTACTTTCGATCCCCGCCATCGCCGCGAGCGGTTTACTCGAACTCCGCGAGGCCGTCACCAAACTTCCAGAAGGGAGCGCGCTGCCGCTCGTCGTGGCGACAATTGTGTCAGCCCTCGTCGGCTACGCCTCGATCTGGTTTCTGCTGCGCTTCCTGCGCACGCACTCCACCGGCATCTTCATCGGCTACCGCCTCGTCGTCGGCGCGGCCATCCTGCTGCTGCTGGCGGGCGGCTTCATCCAGCCTGCTTGATCACCCTCGCACTCGCCGTTATCCCGCGTTTCGGTTACACTCTTTCGTGCCCCTGTTCCGCACAGTTGCCGTGCTGTTTTCTGATTCGATTCAGAAAGGGGTCGAGAGACATTGATGAACGACGAAACTAAAACTGAGATTGAAAACTCGCCTTCGCAACGCCCGCGCAGCCCGCGCGTTCCCGTCAACTTTCCCGTCGAACTCGAAGGCCGCACGCCCGCGGGCGCGCCCTTCAAGGAGAGCGGCGAGGCCGTGCGCGTCTCGCGCGGCGGCGCGACGCTGATCGCCGAAGCCGCCGTCGAGTTGGGCGCGGTGCTGCGCCTCACGCCGCCATTCGGCCACCCGCTCGACGCCGAAGTCAACGGCGTCTGGACGGACGAGGAGGACGGCCGCCAGCGCATCGGCGTCAAACTCCTCGACCCGAACGGTTGGTTCGCCGAGTAGAGATGCAAGTTGCCAGCCCCAAACTGTGGGACGTGCGCGGCTACGACGCGGCGCGCGCCGAGAGCTTTGCCGCGCGCCTCGGCGTCTCGCCCATCGTCGCGGGGCTGCTCGCGGCGCGCGGCGTCTCGACCGACGAGGCCGCGCTCAAGTTGCTTCACCCGTCCTTCGATCAACTGCACGATCCTTCGCTGATGCTCGGCATGTCGGACGCCGCCGCGCGCGTGCTCCGCGCCGTGGACGCGGGCGAGCAGATTTTGATCTACGGCGACTACGACGTTGACGGGACGACGGGCACGGTCGTCCTGCGCCGCGCGCTGCAACTGCTCGGCGCAGCGACGCGCTTCCACGTCCCGCACCGCTTCACCGAAGGCTACGGCATCCGGCAGGACGTGCTCGAACGCGCCAAGGCCGAAGGCTGCGCGCTCGTCATCAGCGTTGACTGCGGCATCCGCGCGCATGCGCCTTTAGAATGGGCGCGCGCGAACGGCCTCGACGTGATCGTCACCGACCACCACCTGCCCGACGAAGACGAGGGCGCGCCGCCCGCCTTCGCCGTCCTCAATCCCAACCAGCGCGGCTGCGCTTATCCCGACAAGCATCTCGCGGGCGTGGGCGTCGCCTTCAAACTCGCGCACGCCGTCTTGCGCGAACGCGGGCGCGAAAGTCTGGTCAAAGGGTTTCTCAAAGTCGTCGCCATCGGCACGGTCGCGGACGTTGCACCGCTCGTCGGCGAGAATCGCGCCATCGTCGCGCTCGGTCTGGCCGACATCGTGAACGCGACGAACCCGGGCTTGCGCGCGCTGATGGAAGTGGCGGGCTGCGGCGACGGGCGCGACATGCGTTGCAGCGATCTCGGCTTCCGTCTGGGGCCGCGCATCAACGCGGCGGGACGTATGGACGCCGCGCGCGCCGTCGTCGAACTGTTCGAGACGAACGACCCCGCAGAGGCGCGGCGTCTGGCCGAA
Organism: Pyrinomonadaceae bacterium; assembly: GCA_030838445.1. Lineage (GTDB taxonomy): Bacteria > Acidobacteriota > Blastocatellia > Pyrinomonadales > Pyrinomonadaceae > JAIVJZ01. The sequence continues at coordinate 23,387 of JAUZFQ010000019.1, forward strand.
CATCTGGACGCGCGCAACCGCGAGCGACAGGTGATGCAGCGCGCGATCACCGGGCACGCCGTGGCCGAGTACGAGCGGAGCGGCGACCATAGCGCGGTCGCGGTCATCGCGGGCGACGGCTGGCATCGCGGCGTGATCGGCCTCGCCGCCTCGCGCATCGCGGAGAAACTCGCGCGCCCCTGCGTCGTCATCTCGCTCGAAGGCGACCTCGGCCACGGCTCTGCGCGCAGCGTCGAAGGCTATCACTTGCTCGACGGGTTGACGTCTTGCGCCGACCTGCTTGAGACTTTCGGCGGCCACGCGCAGGCCGCCGGTCTTACCATCCGGCGCGAGAACATCCCCGAACTGCGCCGCCGCCTGCACGAACACGCGAGCCGATTTTTAGTTGACGCCGAAGAGCGCGCGCCCGTCGTTAAAGTTGACGCGGAGTTGGACGCCGCCGCGCTAACGCCCGCGTTGGCTTGCGAACTCGAACAACTCGAACCCTTCGGCGCGCAGTGGCCGCGCCCCGTCTTCCTGTCGCGCGAGGTGCGCGTCGTGAAAGAGGCGCGCGTGCTCAAGGAACGACACCTCAAGTTTGAAGTGGCCGCGGGCGAGGATGCGCGCCCGGTCGAAGTGCTATGGTGGGGCGGCGCGGAAGAGGCGGCTGCAACGCCGCGCACCGGCGACCGCATCGAACTGGCCTACGCCGTCGAAACCAACCACTGGCGCGGCGAAAAACGTTTGCAGTTGATCGTCGAAGATATGAGCATAATTAGTTAAGCATCTTCTTGGATTCTGTGAACGATTGTCTCGGAAAGATTCATGTAATTAACATGTGCCAAGCAGTTAATAATCTGAAAGGAGCAAAATTAACTCATGGGATGCAAGGTTCAAAGACCCATACGCTCGGATTACTTCACAGACATTCCAACAACTCGGGAGATGATGAAGACTCTGCCTGAAGAGGCACGTATATGTGCGGAGTGTGGAGAAGAGGTGACAATTGTTGGAAGCGATTTCATACCCAATCCTGGGGATGGTGCCCCCATTGGTAAAGCTGCATTTGTAGGATGTGACGCATCAATTGATAAAGTAGTAGCGTTATCTCCTCATGTGCAGCAGATGATAGGTAATGGTTGATAGAAAAGATCTGCTTACTCCTAATTACCTATCACTAAGACAAATGCAAGAAGTTAGACGAAGAAGAGCGCCGACGTGGATCGGATTGCGCGCGCGCGCGCCGCTGATTTTGCGCGTGCTGGCGTCGCTTGCGCTCGTCGGCAGTCTGATTTATGTGGGCGTCGCGTATTACCGCGGGCGCAACAACCGGCCGTTTCGTTTGATACCGGGCAAGGCCGAGCTTTCGACGACAGTCGAGCGGCGCATCGAGAATTACGAGCGGCGCGTGACGGAGGGCAACCGCCTGACGATGCTGGTGCGCGCCACCGTCGCCACCTCTTACACCGACGGGCATCACGAACTCGAAAACGCGCACATCGAATATTTCGCGAAGGGACACGAACTGCCCGACAAGATTGACGCGCGGCAGGCGATCTATTTCGTCGAGACGGAGAGCGCGGCCTTTAACGGCAACGTGCAGATCGAGACGCGCGACCGTTTGATCGCCAAGTCCGAGACGATCACTTACGACGTTAAGAACGAGCGCGCCGAAGTGCCCGTCGCCGTCACCTTCGTGCGCGACAACATCGAAGGGCGCGCCGACGCCGCCTCGGTTGACGCGAAGAACAAGAATTTGCAGTTGCGCGGCAACGTCGAGATCAACGTCAAGCCCGGCAGCGGTCAACAGGGCGCGCAGACGCCGGGAGACGCCAAGCGCAATCGCCCCGTCAAGATCAGCGCGCCACGCGGCGACTTCGATCAGGCGCGGATGCATCTCGCGTTCAGCGGCGGCGCGACCGCCGAGCAGGAAGGCGACGTGATGAGCGGCGAGACGTTGGCCGGTTTCCTCACCGAGCAACGTCGCCTCCAACGCATCGAGGCGCGCGGCAATTCCTACCTCCGCACGATGGACACCGGGCGCGCGGCGGAAGTCCGCGCCGTCAACATGAACTTCGA
>JAUZFQ010000080.1 GCA_030838445.1 Pyrinomonadaceae bacterium
TTCTGGTCTCATGCCTCGAACATTAATTTATGGTAATTCCTTCGGCCGCGAGCACAGTACAGACGGAACTCAAGCACATCAGCCTTGAGTTGACGAACATCTGCAACCTGCATTGCAGCTATTGCGCGCGCGACGACGACGCGCTCTATCATTCGCCCGCCAACTTCTTCTCCGTCGAACTCCTGCGCCGCATCATCCGCAGCGCGAGCCAGGCCTCGTGCGGGTTTAACTCGGTCTCGTTCACGGGCGGCGAGGTGACGATTCATCCGCAGTTCAAAGAGATCGTCGAGACGGTGAGGGAAGAGGGCTGGCAGTTCGGTTTCGTCACGAACGGGTGGCACTTCGACCGCGTGTATCCGACGCTGCTTGCCAATCGCGACGCCCTGCACATGGTCGCGTTCAGCCTCGACGGCCCGACGCGCGAGACGCACGACCGCTGGCGTGGCGATGGTTCGTTCGTGCGCGTCATGCGCGCCATCACGCGCTGCTACATGAAGGGCATCCCGTTTCTCATCAAGACCGGCATCCGCCGCGACACCATCCCGCTTCTCGAACAGTTTGCGCTGCTCGCCGCACGACTCGGCGCGCAGGCCATCCACTTCTCGCATCTGCTCCCGACCTCTTCGGGCGCGGAAGTCGAATCCGGTTTGAACGTCGAAGAGCGCGCGCACGTCGAACAGGAGATCGGCGTGCTCTCGAACATCTTCAAGATGAAGATCGGCGTCGCCACCGGCTATTACAACTTAGACCCCGCGCCGCCGTGTCAGGCGTTGGAGGGGACGAACTGCAACATTGACTATCGCGGCCGGCTGACGCTGTGCTGCAATCTTTCCGGTTATCGCGGCGCATCCGAGGAGAGCGACGTGGTGGCCGACTTGCACCGGGAAGAGTTTGCCGACGGCTTCGCGCGCCTGCGTCAGGTGGCCGCGAACCAACTCGAACGGCGCAGGCTCGCGCTCGCAGAGATCGCGCGGCAGGGAACTGAAGCCGATCTCTACACGGCCTCGCCCTGTCTCTACTGCTTGCAGAGTTTCGGCAAAATTCCGTGGCATCAACCCGCCGCCGGGGCGAAGTCGCGCTCGCTGCCCGTCATCTCTGCCGCCGCTGCACCGCCCGCGGTTTATCTCAAACAGGAATCCATTTAATGTCCGAGAGTATCCCCAGCCCGCACGAGCACATCGTCTTCACGGAGTTTGACGACACCGAAGGCGTGCTCGTTGACCTGAACTCCAAACGCTACTACACGCTGAACGAGACGGCGATGATCATCTGGCGCGGCCTCGAACGCAAACGCACGCGCACCGAGATCATCCGCGACATCACCGACGCCTACGACGTGACGCCCGAACACGCCGCTCAATCACTCGACAAATTGGTCGCGACGCTGCGCGCGCGCAAGCTGCTTCCCGCGGACGGCGGCCAGTAAGTTTCCGGCGAGTCGCCGTCGCACCGAATTTTCGTCAACCGCAGTCATATCAATTGTAGCCACCCAACTTTCGTGATAACTTACGCCCCGCAACATGCCGGGCAAGTTGAAAAGTTAAACTAAATCACATCGCCCACGCGAACAACGTCGCCAGCCCTTCAGTTCCGAAACTCAGTAGAACAGTGTCCAGTGCGCGTGGCACTAAACCAGCCTGACAGGAGAATTATAAAGTGACTTCACCGAAGTTTATCGGTCGTACTTTTACCGCCCCCCGCCGCCGACTGCTGTCGCTCGCAGCCGCCTTCCTGATCGTTTTTCAACCCGTCGCTTTCCTCGTCTCTCCCGTCTCCGCCGACACAGGCACGGGAACAGTGAGTCTCACAACGCTCGGCGCGACAGTCACGGAAAACTTCGATACGCTCGTCAACACGGCCGGCAGCACGACAAACACGACGCTTCCAACCGGCTGGTACATCACCGAGACGGGCGGGGGCGCACGGGACAACGAGCAGTACGCCGTTGACACGGGCGGCAGCAACACCGGCGACACCTACAGCTACGGCGCGGCCGCCAGCACCGACCGCGCGCTCGGCGCGTTGCGTAGCGGCACGCTCATCCCCATCTTCGGCGCGAAGTTCACCAACAACACCGGCTCGACCATCACGTCACTCAACATCTCTTACACGGGCGAGGAGTGGCGTCTCGGCACGGCGGCGCGCACCGACCGCATTGATTTCCAGATCAGCACGAACGCCACAGACCTCTCGACCGGGACTTACACCGACGTTGACGCACTCGACTTCATCACCCCGAACACGGCCACCATCAACGCGAAGGACGGCAACGCCGCCGCCAACCGCACCGTTGTCACGAGTTCCATTTCGAGCTTGAGCATCGCCAACGGCGCGTCCTTCTTCATCCGTTGGACTGACCTCGACGCCTCCGGCGCGGACGACGGACTCTCCGTTGACGACTTCAATATCACGGCGCAGGGCAGCGCGCCCGTGGACAATGCCCCGACCGTGACCGGCACTGTCCCGGCGGACAACGCGACCAACGTCCCCGTTAGCGCGAACATCAGCGTCACCTTCAGCGAACCCGTCACGGCCACCGCCAACTCGTTCCAGATCAGTTGCGCCACGAGCGGCACGCACGCCTTCGCGCTCAGCGGCGGCACGACGACTTACACGCTCGACCCGACAACAGACTTCACGCAGGGCGAAGTCTGCGCCGTCACGGTCGTCGCGGCGCAGGTCACGGATCAGGACGGCACGCCCAACCAGATGGCGGCCGACTTCGTGTTCGACTTCACCATCGTCAACAGCGCGCCCGTGGCGATCCACACCATTCAGGGCAGCAGCACGTCGTCGCCCTTGGCCGGGCAGATCGTCACCACGAGCGGCATCGTCACCCTGCTCAAGACGAGCACCAACACGGGCGGCGCGGCCAGCGGCTTCTTCATGCAAGACCCGAACGCCGACGCCGACCCGAACACCTCCGAGGGGCTGTTCGTCTTCACGAGCACCGTCCCGACCGTCGGCGTCGGCGACAACGTGAGCGTGACCGGCACGGCCGTCGAGTTCAACGGGTTGACGGAACTCGGTTCCGTGACGAGCGTCTTGGTGAACAGCACGGGCAACAGTCTGCCAGCCTCCATCACGCTCACGACGACCATCCTCGACCCGACGGCTCTGCCCACTCAGCCGCAACTCGAAAAATACGAGGGCATGATGATGTCGGCCGCCTCGCTGACGACCGTCGCGCCCAACGACAACTTCTTCGACGTGTACACGGTCATCACGGGCGTCGCGCGCCCCTTGCGCGAGCCGGGCATCGAAATCTCAGCGCCCGTGCCGCCCGACCCGACGACCGGCACGCCCGACTGCTGCATCCCGCGCTGGGACGAAAACCCGGAGCGTCTGCTTGTGGACACCAACGGCCGCGCGGGCGCGCCGCTTAACGCCTACACGTCGAACATGGTGTTAACGAACGTCGCGGGGCCACTCGATTACTCTTTCAGTCAATATCGCCTGATCCCCGCCACGACCCCCGGAGCTTCCGGACTCATGAGCGCCGTGCCCGTCCCCGTGCCGACCGCCAACGAGTTCACCGTCGGTGGTTTCAACGTCGAGAACTTCGACAACAGCCCGACGCAACGCCAGAAGGCCGCGCTCGCCATCCGCGACGTGATGCGTCTGCCCGACATCATCGGCATGATCGAAATCTTTGAATTCAGCGGCCTCCAAGCACTCGCCGCCGAGGTCAACGCCATCTCGCCGGGCGTTAATTATCAGGCTCATCTCGTCGAAGGCAACGGTACGGCCGGAGACGCGGATCAGGATGTCGGCTTTCTTGTTGACATCAACCGCGTCGCGGTCAACAGCGTCACGCAACGCAACGCGACCGAGACTTACTTCAACCCGAACAACGGCCAGCAAGAACTACTCAACGACCGGCCGCCGCTCGTCCTGAGCGCGAACGTGCGGCCGACGGGGGCGAACGTGCCGGTCTTCGTCGTGGTCAACCATCTGCGCTCATTCATTGACATCGAGCAAGTAGCGGGCGAGGGGCCGCGCGTCCGCGCCAAGCGCAAGGCACAGGCCGAATCGCTCGCCGCTCTGCTTCAGGAATTGCAAACCAATAATCCGGGGACGAGTGTCATCTCCGTCGGCGACTACAACGCCTATCAGTTCAGCGACGGCTACACCGATCCCATCGCCACCATCAAGGGCAACCCGACGCCCGACGATCAGATCGTCGTGGACGCGAGTCCCGACCTTGTCAACCCGAATTACTTCAATCTGGTTGATGAACTGCCCGCCCAACAGCGTTACAGCTTCATGTTCGAGGGCACGCCGCAGGCGCTCGACCACGTGATCGTCAACACCGTGGCGCACGCACGCAACACACGTTTCGCCATCGCGCGCAACAACGCAGACTTCCCGGAGATTCCCGCCGCGGACTACGCCTCGAACACCGCGCGCCCCGAACGCAACTCCGACCACGACATGCCGGTCGCGTTCTTCTCCCTCGCCGGGGCTGTCATCCAGCCGGGCGAGGTGCTCATCAGCGAGTTTCGCTTCAACGGCCCGAACGGGTCGGCCGACGAGTTCATCGAGCTTTACAACAACTCCAACTCCAACGTGAATTTGACGGGCTGGACAATTGCCGCTCCGTCCGGGACGGGCGGAGGTGGCGTGCAGGGCGGGCTGAGCGGAATCATCCGGCCGGGTCAGCATTATCTGGTCGCGCCGAGTAACTACAGCGTCTCAGGTTATCCAGCAGATTTGGGAACGACCGCCGTTCCCGACGCCACTTACACGGGCGGGGCTTTCCTCGACGACGGCGGCGCGAATCTCGTTGATCCGAACGGCAGGATCATTGATTCGGTCGGGTTCAATTCGACCAACGGGACGAACTTCCGCGAAGGCGCGGGGCTGTCGCCGTCAGGCGGTATCGCGCCCAGCGCGAGCGACCAGTACAGCTTCGTCCGCAAGCTGACGACCGGGTTGCCGCAGGACACCAACGACAACGCGGCCGACTTCGTGCTTATCTCGACGACGGGCACGGCGGGTGGCGGGAACGCACAACTCGGCGCGCCGGGGCCTGAGAACACGCAAAGTCCTCTCCAGAGCAACGCCGTCATCAAGCCGTCGCTCATAGACAACTGCGCCACCATCGGGGTCGGTGGCTCCGGCTGCCAGAACCGCATGCGCGACGGCTCGGCAGGGGCTTCCAATCCGACCAACGCGCAACGCGGCACGCTCTCCTTCCGTCGTAAGTTCACCAACACTACGGCGGAGGTAGTCTACCGCCTGCGCTTCCGCGTCGTAGACATCACGACGCTCAACAGCCCCGGCTACGCGCCGAACAACGGACAGGCAGACCTTCGCCTGCTCAGTTCGACAGACACGACCGTCACGCCGTCGAACCCGTTCGTGCCCGGCAACGTTTCGGTAAGGGGGACGACGCTCGAACAACCGCCGACGCAGACTCTGGGCGGCGGCCTCAATTCGACCGTCACGCTCGACCTGTCATCAGACCCCATACAACCCGGCGAGAGCAGGGTCGTGCAGTTCCTCGTCGGCGTGCAGCAGAACGGTAGCTACCGCTTCTTCGTCAACGCGGAGGCAAACTTCATTGACCCTATCTCGACGTTGACGAAAACTCCGGGCGCGGCCAAGTCCCGCCAGAAGCGTTAACGAGCGGCCTTAACGCGGGAGCGGTAATCCGCTGCCCCTCATCACAGGCTTTGCTTCAAAGTCTGAATTAAAAAAAGCCCCGGATCGTTTCAAGGACGATCCGGGGCTTTCGCTTTATCTACATTTGATGTGGCGTCAGAATCAAAACTCAGGCGGGGAATGAGTAAGTAGTGGTGTACTGCGGAGGCGACGCTTCGAGGAGCGGGCGTCCGTCTGCTTCGAGCCACGCGTGTCCGGCGAGCAGCGAGTCTTTCTCCTTGCGCACGCCGAAGACGATGCGCGTCTTGATGCCGTAGAGGGAAAGATAACGGTGCAGGACGGGCGCGCGTTTCCAACACGTCGGCGTAAAGCACAGGACGTTCATCCCCAGAAGCGCGTCCACCAACTGCGCCAGACGTTGTTCGTTCATCCGCGGATTCCGAGGCTTGCTGTCGTGTGTCGTGTCGGCGATAAGCGACAGGACGCGCGGGAGCGGCAGAAACTTAATGAGCAGAGAGAGGAGCGCGACCCACGCCCCCATACGCAAGAGCAAGAACGCCTCGCCCGGCTTGCGACCGAGAAAATGCACGACGCGACGCGCGATCCACGCCTTCTCCGGTCGTTTGTGTGTGTGCTCGACGGGCATCAGGGCTTCAACAATAACTTGAACAAATGAGACTGTTCTAATTGAACCTACGCAGCTTAAGGTAAGAGGGTGTTGCAAAAAGTTTCCAGCCGGATGGATCACCTTTACTTAGACTCAACATTAGCGACCACTTTGGATTTTGCTTTCTTCGTCAGGCGATAGCCGCGCCGCGTGCGCGCTTTCACTTCAGCCCGATCCACTTTGATCTCGATGCTTCGCCAGCGGCCGTCCTGTGAACGGTTTGACGGGCGATAACCGATGGTGTACTGGTTGCTCAATTCTTCGAGAATCTCGCCGAAGGCGTCGCGCAGAGCCTTGCCGCCCGGCGTGGGAACGAAACGGCCGCCGCTCTTGGCCGCGTAGTCGCGCAAAACTCCGGCCGCCTGAGTCGGACTATACGAGCCGGGAAGTTTCTCCGCCATGTCCACTGTGTAGATCGTGGCGTTCGCGTCGAGCGCAACGGCGAGGGCTTTGTCCGAAGAGGCCGCGCTGCGCGTGTCCGCCCCGTCGGAAAGCACCACGATGGCGCGTCTTTTCTCCGGGCGGCTCGCCAGATCGGTCGCCGCTTGCACGATAGCGTCGTGTAAAGCCGTTTCGCCCTTCGCCGCAAGGTTGTAGGCTAGTGGCGACAGATCGCGGCTCTGAGAGAAGTCTTGCACCCGCTCGACCTTTCGTTCGAAACTATAGACGGCGGCCGTGTCCTCCCCCCGCAGCCCGTCGAGGAAGCGAATCGCGGCCGAGCGCGCCATGGACACGCGCCCCTCCATGCTCCCTGACACGTCGAGCAACAGTGCGACCGCGAACGGCGTCTCTTCGCGGCTGAAGTTTGTGATCTGTTGCTCCTTCCCGTCTTCGTACACTTTAAAGTTCGCTTGCTCCAGGCCGTGCACGTATGCGCCGCCCGCGTTCGTCGCGGTCACGTTGAGCACTACCAAGTCCGTCGCCACGCGCACGATCTCATCGTCCTGCGGGTCTTGCGCGCGGGAGGGGAAGTCGAATCCGGAGAAGGCCGCGGACACGCAGATGATGGCGACTAGAGACAGACGCCTGAGGCGCGCGTGCATGGTGTGGCGTGCGTTGTTCGGTTTCATTAGCGATATAGTGTGCGAATGTGTTTGACCAGCTCGACAACTTCGTTGGCGCGTTTGATGATCGCCGCCGAAACGACTTGCCGGGGCGTGCTTTCGACTTTTTTCTGCAACTCGGCCGAGAGTTTGACCAGCCGCTCCAACGCCACTTCGACTTGCGGCGGCGGCTCTTTCAACTCGTCTTTATTCTCCTCGCCCCCCGCGTTACTTCGTATCTGCCGGGACAACTTCTCCATGCGTCCCAGTTTCTTTATGTCCGTCCCATCGAAAGTCTTCTGACGCGCAAACGCTTCCTGTAACTCGACGGCCAGCCGTGCGTTCTCGCGCGCGCGAGAGAGATGCTCCTTGTATTAGTTCTCCTCGCGCTTGAGTGCCATCTCCTTGAGCATCTCTCGATGAGGCGATTCCTGTTCGGGGTCGTCCGAAGCAT
>JAUZFQ010000048.1 GCA_030838445.1 Pyrinomonadaceae bacterium
CTTATTTAATTGGGAGAAAAGGCACAGGTAAAACTGCTATCTGCGAGTACTTATATAAGCAAACCGGCCCAAAGCGATTTTCACGCAAATTGACATTCAAAAGTTTCCCATTCAATAACTTGTACCAATTAGAGAATAACCGCTTTAAAACTCCGAACCAATATATAACGCTTTGGAAGTATCTTATTTATTCCTCGGTAGCAAAGATGATGATAGAAAACCAGAATATTGATTCTGACGTTCGAATGAACTTGGAGAAGGTTTATGGAAATGACCCAGTCGTGTCACTCCAACGCACCATTTCAAAATGGACCGGCAAAAATTTCGAATTCACTATTTTAGGGACTGGGGGGGCGGCGGGACGAACACAAAACGAAGTGTCTAATGATATGCCATGGATCGAAAGAGTCGAAATTTTGGAAAATCTGATTCAGCAAAATTTGGATGATAGTTCTTACATGATCGTTTTCGATGAATTAGATGAAGATTACAAAGATGTATCCGAGCCTGAAAAATATAGCCAGTACAATGCGCTTATTACAAGTCTTTTCAAAGCTATACAAGATATTAGGTCAATATTTGCGCTCCCAAGTTACAAGGTTTTTCCAATTCTTTTCCTTAGAGATGATATCTATGACCTAGTAAAAGACCCCGATAAATCCAAGTGGAGCGATCTTATTATTGAGTTGGATTGGAATACTGACAAGATCAAGCAACTTTTAACATTTCGTATCTCGCGCGCTCTTGATGCATCTGGGAATATTCTTTATTTCGATGAGGCGTGGGACAAAATATTTTTGCATCAGCATGTTGAATATGGCTTTCAACAGAAAAAACGGATGAGTCCTTTTGATTTCATCACTAGAAGTACTCTGATAAGGCCAAGAGATTATGTACGGTACATCAGAGCTTGCGCTATGAGCGCGTCAGCAAATAATCTTCCTCGTGTCAGCCCTGAAATTATTAGAAAGGTCGACAAAGCTTTTTCAAATGAGCTAAAGGGTGAGATGGTTGATGAAGCAGAGGGGTTTTTACCTGAAATGCGAGAGGTGTTTGACATTATATCTCATATGCGGAAGCAGAAATTTAGCTTCAGCGAATTTTCCATAGCTTATCAAACATCAGTTGAACGTGGACTTTTACCAAAGCGGGATGCTGAGTTTATTTTGAAAGTATTATTTCATTTCAGTATAGTGGGAAATCAACCACGGCAGAAAATGGTACAAATATTCAGGTATCAAAATAAGGAGGCGCGGCTTAACTTGAACGAATCACTTTGTGTTCATAGAGGACTATACAAAGCTCTGCAAATTATATGAGTGCAGATGTAGTTTATCTTGCCATGTCGTTAGCTCGCAGGAGCGAGTATTAGGAACGACCCTCCACTCGCTCCTACATCTTTCAATATAACTCCCTATCTAATTAGTTGAAACGACCTCATGTGCGGCTGCCGGACGGTAGGGCGGCAGGGTCTTGCGCGCGGCCTTCTCTTTCTTCAAGCCCAAAGCCCAGTCGGCCTGCATCAAGGTGTGTATGTCGCGCGTGCCTTCGTAGATGATCGCGGCTTTGCAGTTGCGCAGGTAACGCTCGACCGGGTAGTCGTTCGAGAAGCCGTTCGCGCCGTGGACTTCAATCGCCATCGAGGCCGCCTTCTCGCTCCTGACGGTCGCCTGCCACTTGGCGAGGCTCGTTTCTTTCGCGTTCGGCTTGCCCTCGTTCTTCAAGTAGCCCGCGCGCAGCCAGAGCAGGTGCGACATCTGGTAGTCGGCTTCCATCTCGGCGATCTTCTGTTTGACGAGTTGATGGTTGCCGATCTTCGTGCCGAACGTCTCGCGCGTGTTGGCGTAGGCGATGGAAGCGTCGCGCGACGCGCGGATGATCCCGGTCGCGCCGGAAGCGACGGTGTAACGCCCCTGTTCGAGCGCGAACATGGCGATCTTGAAGCCCTCGCCCTCTTCGCCGACGAGGTTTTCGGCGGGCACGCGCACGTCGTTCAAGTTGAAGTAGCCGGTGTTGCCCGCGCGGATGCCCATCTTGCCGTGAATCGTGCCCGACGAGAACCCCTGCATCGAGCGTTCGACGATGAAGCAACTCATGCCCGTGTGGTCGCGCTTGCGACGCTTCTCCTCGTCCGTCCAGCAGAAGAAGAGAAAGTTGTCGGCCACGTCGCCCGCGAGACTGATCCACATCTTCTCGCCGTTCAAGACCCACTCGTCGCCCTCGCGCCGCGCCGTGGAGCGCGCGCCCACCACGTCCGAACCCGCGCCCGGCTCGGTCAGCCCGTAGGTCGCGATCTTCTCGCCCTTCGCCTGCGGCACGAGATACTTGCGCTTCTGCTCCTCCGTGCCCCACGCGTAGAGCGTGAGCGAGTTCAGCCCGGTGTGGACGGACATGATGACGCGCATGTGTGTGTCCACGGCTTCGAGTTCTTCGCAGACGAGGCCGAGCGCGATGTAGTCGAAGCCCGCGCCGCCGTACTCTTCGGGGATGCAGACGCCCAGGAGATTCAACTCCGCCATCTTGTCGAGGATGGAGCGGTCGAAGCGTTGCTGCTCGTCGAGTTCCTTGATGCGCGGGGCGACTTCGCGCTCGGCGAACTCGCGCACGGTGTTGCGGATGGACTTGTGATCTTCGGTCAGTTCAAAATCTATCATCTGTAGGTTTCCTTAAAATTGAAGTTGGGTCGAGACGCGCACGGGCGAGGGCGGCGGGCGGTTCGGCGTTTGCGGTTTATTCATGACGGAAAAAGGGCGCGAGATTAAAAGGCATCTTACACCACGGGCGGGCGCGCATAAATGTCGGGCGGGCGGGATGAGGGGTTGCGTCGGCGCGCGGGCGGGTCAAACGCGGGGCGGCGGGTGGAGATTCAACCGAACAGGCGTTCGTATTCCGCCTTCACGACGTGATAACACTCGCACGCGTGGGCTTCCAACCCGTCGCGATCCGTGATGAGGACGTTCCCCCGGTTGTAGCGGATCAGATTGCGCTCCTGAAGTTTGGCGGCGGCCTCGCTGACCCCGGCGCGGCGGACGCCGAGCATCACGGCGAGGTATTCGTGCGTGATGTTCACCTCGTCCGAGCCGACGCCGTCGCTGCTCATCAACAGCCAGCGGGCGAGCCGCGCTTCGATGTGGTGCAGGCGGTTGCAGGCCGTGGACTGCGAGCCGACGACGATGAGCGTGTGCATGTAGCGGTTGAGAATTTTCTTCAACGCCCCGCCCCGGTCGTACAGTTCTTTGACAACGGCCGCTTTGATGCGGATGGCCTCGCCGGGAACTTGCACGAAGGTGGGCATCGTGGTCTCCGCGGCGTCGAGCAGGACAGGGACGCCCGACATCCCTTCGCGCCCGATGGAGCCACACTCGACCGATGCGCCGTCCTCCATCGTCGTCACCATCGAGAGCAGGCAGTTGAGCGGGAAGTAGATGTCTTTGACGGGGACGTGCGGCGTGATGAGCTGTTCGCCGTGCGAGAGTTGCACCCGCTCCATGTGCGGGCACAGGATGTCGAACTCTTCGGCGGGCAGGTGTGCCAGCAGGCGGTTGGCGGTCGGGGCGAGGGCAGATTGAGTCATCAGCTATTCCATTCGTTAGCCACGAGGCGACAAGTCAACGTGTATGCGCGCGCACAGTATACACGCGGCCGAATGAAACTCACGCGCCCCCGCCGTCGCCCTCCCGCCCGACCAACTCCGCGGCGGCCGCGCGCGCCTCTTCGAGCGTACGGACGCGCCCGTCGAGTTGCATCTCGTAGACGGCGCGCGTGATCTCGCCGATGCGCGGCGAGGGCGTGAGTCCCAACTCAAGCAGGTGTCGCCCCAGCAAGAGCGGCGCGGGCGGCCGCGTCTCCACGGCCAACTCGCGCGCCCGCGCGATGAACCACTCCTGCGGCACGGCGTCCGCCCACAACTCCGGCGGAACCCATTCGGCGTTGCGCCCCAACGTGTCCGCCCGCGCCACGCGGTACAGCAGATCGAGTTCGCAACGCCGCGCGAGACGACGGAATGCGCCCTCGGAAATCTCCGCGCGCTTGAGGTAAAACTCGCCCGGCTTCAAATGCGCCCGCACGAGTTCGACCACCTGCGCGCGCACGTCGTAGCCGTCGAGCGTGAAAATTTTCAGACGATCCAGAAAGGCGTTCGTCGGCGCGACGCCCGCCTCGTCGTGCCCGCGCGAGCGCGTGCGCCCTTCCACAAACCCGGTCGTCGCGGGCTTCCCGAAGTCGTGGCACAGCGCTGCCAGCATCAACGCGACCTGCTTCGCGTAAGGCAGGTCGTCAATCAACTCACGCGCGCGGTCAACGGTGAGCCAGGTGTGCACGTCAACGTCGCCCTCCGGGTGCCAGTCGTACTCCTGCGGCACGCCGGAGAGGGCTTGGATTTCGGGGAAGAGTTGCGGCGTGGCATTCAACTTCGCGAGCCAGCGAAAGCCGACGGACGGGCGCGCCGCGCCTATGAGCAGCTTTTCCAACTCGCCCCAGACGCGCTCCGCAGGCAAGTCCGACAGGTCAATCGAACGGCACAACTCGACGGTCTCCGTCTCGATGTCGAACTCGAAACGCGCCGCGAGTTGCGCCGCGCGCAGCACGCGCAGACTGTCTTCGGCGAACGTCTCGCGCGAGACGGCGCGCAAGAGGCTGCGTTCGAGATCGGCGCGGCCGTCGTAAGGGTCGAGCAACTCGTCGGTGAGCGGGTCTCGGAGGATGGCATTGATCGTGAAGTCGCGTCGGCGCGTGGCCTCTGCGACGGACATCGAGGGGTCGCCTTCGATGACGAAACCGCGGTGACCGCGCCCCGCCTTGCGCTCGCGGCGCGGGAGCGACACGTCGAGGTCGTGGCCGAGTTTGTAAACCGTGAAGGCTTCGCCGACCGCATCCACGCGCCCGAACTTTTCGAGCAGCGCGCGCAGGCGTGCGGGTTCGATGCCGTAGACTTCCACGTCCCAATCCTTCGGCGCGCGCCCCATCAGCGCGTCGCGCACGCACCCGCCGACGAGCAGCGCGCGGCCGCCCGCCTCACAAACAGCCGACGCCAGCGCGCGAATTTTACCGGGGACTTGATGCATCAACTGAAAGGCGTGCGCGTCTGCAAAACTATTTCTGCAAAACTACTAAGGCCGCGCGTCTGCAAAACTAATCTCGTCTTCCTTCGCGCCTTTGCGCCTCCAGCGTGAGTTTATTCTTTGACAAGGACAAGTCTCACGCTGGAGGCGCAAAGGCGCGAAGGAAAGCGGTGCGTTCGGGGATTAACTTTCTGGCTGCGGGTTGACGTGCGCGGCGTCGCCGTCGTCATCGTCGTCATCGTCGTCATCGAAGACTTCCTCGTCAAACTCCTCGTCGTCGAAGTCGTCTTCGTCCTCGTCGCCGACGATGACTTGCAGGCCGCGCGTGGAGGGCAGGCAGCTAATCACCTGCGCGCGTTCGATGCGCGTGAGATCGCCGCCGTTCGCGTGCCAGAGTTTGACCCAGAAGGTGCGCGTCGCGGTGTGGATGGCGAAGGTCGAGCCGTCAATCATGACGGGGACGAGTTCGGCGATTGTGCCCGCGCGCAAGGTTTCCAAGAGTTCGGGGAGAAACGGCCGCATGCTGTCGAACTGCACGACGACCGCGCCCTCTTCGATCTCCGCAGGCGGCAACTCCACCGGCTCGTCCGATTCCAGCAGCAGCCGCGCGTCCGTGCGTTGCGTGTTTAGTTTCCTGATTGCCATATAGAAAGTGACGAGTGACAAGTGACAGGTGACAAGATTAAGACAAGCAGTTTTTTAACTTGTCACTTGTCACTCGTCACTTGTCACTTTATCAAACGTGTCTGCAAATGCTGTTGCAGGTCGGCGACTTTGACGCGCTCCTGCTCCCACGTGTCGCGGTCGCGCACGGTGACGGCCTCGTCGTCGAGCGACTGGTGATCCACGGTGACGCAGAAGGGCGTGCCGATCTCGTCCTGCCGCGCGTAGAGTTTGCCGATGCCGCCCGTGTCGTCATAGACAGCGCGCATCAGCGGTTGAAGGCTGCGCTTGATGGCCTTCGCCATGCCGACGATCTCCGGCTTGTTCTTGGCGAGCGGCAACACGGCCACTTTGATCGGCGCGAGTTCGGGGTGCAGTTTCAAGACGACGCGCGTCTCGCCCTTCTCCGTCGTGCGCTCGGAGTAGGCGTCCATCAGGAAGGCGAGGACGGAGCGGTTGACGCCCGCCGCCGGTTCGATGACGTATGGGTAGTAACGCTCTTTCGTTGCTTCGTCGAAGTACGACAAATCTTCCGTCGAGTCCGGGTTGAGACGTTTCCCATCCGCGTCCTCAGGCTTCTTCGAGTGCGCCTTGAGATCGAAGTCCGTGCGATTGGCGATGCCCATCAGTTCGTCCCACTGCCTCTCCTCATCGGCGCGTTCGGGGAAGAAGCGGTAACGGATGTCCACGGTGCGCTTGGCGTAGTGTGCCAGTTCGTCTTTCGGCTGCTCGTAAAGACGCAGGTTGTCTTTCGCTATGCCGAGATTCTCGAACCACTCGGAGCAATAAGTGACCCATTCCCTAAATGCATTCTCGTCGTCGCCCGGTTTGACGAAATACTCCATCTCCATCTGCTCGAACTCGCGCGTGCGGAAGATGAAGTTACCGGGCGTCACTTCGTTGCGAAACGATTTGCCGATCTGCGCGATGCCGAACGGAATCTTGCGGCGCATCGTCGTCTGCACGTTGAGGAAATTGATGAAGATGCCCTGCGCCGTTTCGGGACGGAGGTACGCGAGCGCAGTCGGGTCGTCTTCCGCCGACGCCGCGCCGAGTTGCGTGCGGAACATGAGGTTGAAGGGGCGTGGTTCGGTCAGGTCTGTCGAGCCGCAGTTCGGACATTTAACTCCCTTGTCGCGAATTGCCTCTGCAACATCTAGCCCAGCGAACATGGTGTATTCCAGTTTGTCTGCGCGCAGGCGCGCGTTGCACTCGCGGCAGTCAACGAGCGGGTCGCTGAACGTCTCTTCGTGCCCGGAATATTTCCAGACCGCGCGGTTGAGAATGATGGAGGAATCGAGTCCCTCCATGTCGTCGCGCTCGTAGACCATCCAACGCCACCACGCGCGCTTGACGTTATTACAGAGTTCGACGCCGAGCGGGCCGTAGTCCCACGCGCTGCCGAGGCCGCCGTAAATTTCCGACGAGGGGAACACGAAGCCGCGCCGCTTCGCCAGACTGACTATCGTTTCGATGTTCGGTGCAGACAATGATCTTCTCCGTGAATGGTCAATGGTGAATGGTGAATGGAAAAAGCGGCTCTGTCCATTCACTATTCACCATTTACTATTTACCAGCCATGTTAGCAGCCGCGCGCCGCAAATGAAAAGAAGAGAGGGACGCCCTTGCCGCCGCTGCTGATCCGGCGGCCGCGCGTCCCTCTCTTCCGCGAATGAGTCTGTCTGAAAACTTCCCCGAAGCTACTTGCTCGCCGGCGCGCTCGGCGTGCCGACGTTCACGTCAACCTTCGTCGTCTTACTGCCGAAGAGCCGCCCGCCGAAAAGCACGAGCGCCAGCACGATCACGATGATAAAAATCACCAGCACGGCCACCACGCCGGTGCTGCCGCTGCCGCCATCACCATCACCCATAACCCGATCCTCCTTCAGAGTTGTCTACAGTAGAAAGTGACAAGTGACGAATGACAAGTAAAATCACTTTGCTCGTCACTCGTCACTTGTCACTTGTCACTAAAAATTTACCTCGGTCGCGGCTGCGGCGGCGTCGCGCCCTGCGGGACGAGCCACAACTCGAATGAATCAACTTCGCGCGTGCCGCCGTTAATGACCACGATGCGGCTCGCGTCGAGGTTGCGCGTGTTGACGAGATACTGGCGGCTGCGTTCGCCGAGTTGGTTGGCGCGATTCGGGCGGCTGCGTCGTCCGGCGTAGACGATGATGTAGCCCTGCGAACCCGGCTCGCCCTGTAAAGCCACCGCGAAGTTGTCGAGGTTGGCCTTGTCTTCGTTGAAGGAGATGACCGGGAACTCCGCGAAACTCTTCGGCAGCACGGGCGGCAGGGCGACGGGCGTGACGCCCGTGGCGGCCTGCGCGCGCTGGCGGCACATCTGGTCGCCTGAGCCGTCGTCCACAACGAGGATGGCGGTCACGCGTTGACTGCCGATGCCGGTCGTGTCCACGGTGATGGTCGGCGTGCCCGCGCCGCTGACGAGGCGCGCCGAGGGCGGGCTGATCGTCCAAGTGTAGTTGAGGCCGGACTGCCCCGCGTAGTTCACGTCGGAACTAAAGGTGATGATGTCGCCCTCGCGCACGCTGGCCGGGGCGGAGATGTTGACCGGGTACGGGCAGGGCGACTTGACGACTATCGGGCGTTCGATGCTGATCGTCTTCGGCCGCCAGTTGAGCGTGATGCACTGCTTCTTGTTGGCGGCGATGTCGAAGTCGCGCACCCAGCGCGTGTTGTTCGGGAACTGGATTTCGACCGTGTGGCGGCCGGGTTCGAGTTCGTACAACTGGACGGTCGGACTCGTCGTGCCGACTGCGCGCCCGTCAATCAAGAGCGGATAACCGGCGGGCGTGGTCGAAACTTCGATGCGGCCGTTGCGCACGGCGCGCCCACCGTTCTGCGCGTAGACTCTGGTCGTCGCGCCCGACAGCAGCGTGGCCGAGACGAGCAGGAGGGCGCAGGCGAGTAGAGACAAATTGAAGCGGGCGGGGACGGCGGCGTGGTTGATCATCGCTGTGTGTCTCGACATGATCTCTTAAGCCCCCCTCACGTCCAGAACTTCGTCGCGCTGGTCGCCGGAGCGCGCGGCGCGTCGGCGGCGTGCGCCCGCGCCGAGGGCGGCGAGTCCGCTGCCGAGCAGTAGGAGCGTGGCCGGTTCCGGCACTTGCGGCGGAATGTTCGGCGTCGGCGTCGGGAGGACGTCTATCGGCGGAATGTCCTCGTCACCGCCGCCGAGGAACAGGAGCGGGATGCCCGCCAGCGCCAGAAGCGGCAGTTTCGGGAAGCCGCCGCCGGGCGGGGGCGCGATTTCGCCGCAGTCGCAGATCGTCCCCTGGATGTCGCCGAGTTCGATGGTCTCGACCTGGACAGAGCCGGGTTGCTGGACGGCGACGGTCGTGCCGGTGATGCTGGTGTCCGCGCCGCCGGCCGGGCTTGCGCCCGCGGGCGTCTGGGCGGTACGGCGATCCTGTGCATTACCGGCGGAAGAAAGTTGTCTGTCCTGCGTGGACGCCCCGCCGCTTTGCTGCGTGACGGAGCGGAGACGGAGGTCTACGGTTTGGCGACCACTCTGGCCGTTGACTGTCGCTAGCGCAATCACATCGCCGAATCTGATCGTGCCCGCTTGCGCCGGCACGGCGGCTATGAGCAAGACGCTGAGCATCAGAGCGACTGAACGTATGGCTTGATGCTTCATCGTGTGTGGTCGTCCTCCTTGGATGTCCATAACTACTGCGAAAAATGACTTTTTGAGATGCAACTCCCTGCGGAAACCCTTGAAAAATTCCGCTGTGGGGTCGTTTTCATTAAAAGGAAACACACAATAACGCATCTCTTCCAATTTTGCGAGACAATAAATCCGGCCTAAATGTATGTATTAGAAGAAAAAAGGGGCGCGCACGTGTGGTGCGCGCCCCTTGGTTGAAAGCGGGCTGACGCCGGGGGCGACTGTTTACTCTTCGTCCTCTTGCGGTTCGTGCCCGTTGCCCCCGGCCTTCTGCTGTTCATCGCGCAGGATGGACTTGCGTGAGAGCTTGATTTTGTTGCCCTCTTTGCCGATGCACTTGACCATGATCTGCTGACCTTCCTTGAGTTCGTCGCGCACGTCGCGGACGCGGTGGTTGGCGATCTCGGAGATGTGCAGCAGGCCGTCCGTGCCGGGGAAGATTTCGACGAACGCGCCGAAGTCCACGATGCGCGAGACCGTGCCGACGTAGGTCGCGCCGATCTCGGCCTCGGCCGTCAGGCCGCGGATGCGATCCACTGCGGCCTGCGCCGCTTCGCGGTCGGCGGTCGCAATCGAGACCGTGCCGTCGTCTTCCACGTCAATTTTCGCGCCTGTCTCTTCGACGATGGAGCGGATGATCTTGCCGCCCGGTCCGATGACGTCGCGAATCTTGTCCGGGTTGATCTTGATTTGGATGATGCGCGGCGCGTACTCCGACATCTCCTCGCGCGGCTCGCTGATGGCCTGCTCCATGGCGGCGAGGATGTGCAAGCGGCCTTTGCGCGCCTGCTCCAAAGCCTCTTGCAAGATCATGGCGTTGATGCCGCCGATCTTGATGTCCATTTGCAGGGCGGTGATGCCGTCTTTCGTGCCCGCGACTTTGAAGTCCATGTCGCCGTAGTGGTCTTCCGCACCCGCGATGTCCGAGAGGATGGCGTACTTGTTGCCCTCCATCACGAGTCCCATCGCGACGCCCGCGACCGGCGACTTGATCGGCACGCCCGCGTCCATCATCGAGAGACTGCCGCCGCAGACGGTCGCCATCGAACTGGAACCGTTCGACTCGGTGATGTCCGAGACGATGCGCAGCGAATACGGGAACTCGCTCTCCTGCGGCAGGACGGGTTCGAGCGCGCGACGCGCGAGCGCGCCGTGGCCGATCTCGCGGCGGCTGGTCGAGCCGAAGCGGCCGACCTCGCCGACCGAGAAGGACGGGAAATTGTAGTGCAGGAGGAAGCGGCGTTTGATCTCGCCCGTCTCCAAGTCGTCCATGAACTGCTCGTCCTCTTTAGTGCCGAGCGTCGTGGTGACGATGGCCTGCGTCTCGCCGCGCGTAAAGAGTGACGAACCGTGGACGCGCGGCAGCCAGCCGACTTCACACGTGATCGGGCGGATTTCGGAGAAGCGGCGGCCGTCGGGGCGGCGACGCTTGTCGAGTATGTCCTCGCGGAAAATTTTCTCTTTCTGCTTGTCGAAGAGTTTCTTCGCCATCTGTCGCTGTTCGGGCGCGTCCTCAGGGTAGGATTCGACGACCTCTTTCTTGAGGGCGTCAACGGCCGAATAGCTCGCTAGTTTGTCCTGTCCCGAAGTGTCGAGCGCGGCGCGCAGTTTCTCAGAGTAGTTGCGCTCGATCTCGCCCG
>JAUZFQ010000094.1 GCA_030838445.1 Pyrinomonadaceae bacterium
CACTGTCAACGACCGCACGCTCTTGGAGCGCGCTATGACGCACCGCTCCTGGGCGCCCGAGCACGTCGCGCCCGGCGAGGAAGTGGAGGCGCGTCGCCTGCACAACGAGGCGTTGGAGTTCCTCGGCGACTCGGTGCTCGGCCTCGCCGTCGCCGACTACCTGTTCCAGTCCACCGCCGACGCCACCGAAGGCGATCTCTCGCGCATGAAGCACCGGCTCGTGAGCACGGCGATGCTCGCACGCGTCGCGCGCCGCCTCGGCCTCGGCGAGTATCTGCGCATCGGGCGCGGCGAGGAGAAGACGGGCGGGCGGCGCAAGCGCGCGCTGCTGGCCGATGTCGTCGAGGCCATCATCGCCGCCGTCTATCTGGACGGCGGTTACAAGCGCGCGAGCGAGTTCGTCCACGCGTTGCTCAGTGACGAGTTGACCGAGGCGAACCCGGAACAGGCCGCCGCCGCCGACTACAAGACGATGTTGCAGGAGCGCGTGCAGGCAACTTTCCACGTCACGCCGACCTACAACGTTGTAGACACCGAAGGGCCGCCGCACCGCCGCATGTTCCACGTCGAAGTCGTCTTCACTGACAACACCGTGCCCGGTGCGGGCGCGACGATCAAAGCCGCCGAGATGGACGCCGCGCGCCGCGCGCTCGAAGAAGTGAACCTCTCGCCGCAGTCGGAAGTGCGAACGGCCGAAGCGGCGGATTGAAAAGTAAAGTTTGATCAAGAGATTGACGACAGGCTGTGGAGACTGACGACAGGTTGCAGGGCGCACGGGTTGACCGCACTGCGCTCGTTTACCCACGATAATTTTATGAGCAATGATTCCCGTTCGACGATCATGGAAGAGCCGCCCTTAGAGACCCCTCCTGCGGGCAAGGCGTCGCGCAAAGGTGCGGCCGAGAGTGAAGCCGCGCGCGCGGCCGAGGCGACGCGAGCGCAGCAGCCGGGGCCACCGCGCAGCGTGTGGCGCGAGTATTTCGAGTCGCTCGTGGTGACGGCCATCATGGCGTTGTTCGGCATGACGTTCGTCGTGCAGGCGGTGAAAGTCCCGACCGGCTCGATGCAGAACACGATCACCATCGGCGATCACCTGCTCGTCAACAAGTTCATCTTTGCCCCCGGCTCGCCCTCCCTGCCGTTCCTGCCGCAGCGCGAGATCAGGCGCGGCGACATCGTGGTCTTCAAGTATCCCGGCAACCCCATCGAGCCGTGGATGGACAGGCCGAACGATCCGGGCAACAAGCAGTACGTCACCAACTACGTCAAGCGCGTCATCGGCCTGCCCGGCGACCGCATCGAACTGCGCGGGACGAGCGTCATCGTCAACGGCCAGCCGTTGCAAGAGCGCGTCATCACGGCCATCAACCACCCGAACGACCCGTCCACCGAGGGCAACGAGGAACTCGCGCCGCTCACGATGGAAGACGACCCGCCGCCGCAGGGCGAAGGGGCGTACACCGTCGCCTACAGCCCCGCGTCGCGCCTCGCGGGCGAAGGCGACCATCGCAGCCTGCCCATCTTCCAACTCTTCAAGGGGCAGAAAGCCATCGTCGTTCCGGCCGACTCTTACTTCATGATGGGCGACAACCGCGACAACAGTCTCGACAGTCGTTACTGGGGCTTCGTCCCGCGCGATCTCATCATCGGCCGCGCGCTGTTCGTCTACTGGTCTTACGACGAGAGCGCGCCCTCCGGCGGCTTCCCCTACATTCAGGACTTCATACGCAACACGCGTTGGAGTCGTACCGGCACGATGATCAAGTAGCACGTTAGGAACAAGAACAAGGTAACGCGTCGCCCGCGACGCGAAGGGGGCAAGGTTAATGTTAGGGTCTCTGTGGCAACTCGGTGGGTTAGGTTGGAAGGAACTGGCGAAGCGCGTCTGGTCGGAGGTTAACGAGGACGACATCTTCGGCCGCTCCGCTCAACTCTCTTACTACTTTCTGCTCGCACTCTTCCCGCTCCTGCTGTTCATCACCGCCGTGCTCGGCCAGTTTGCCGACGCGGGCAGCGAACTGCGCCAGAATTTATTGAACCTGCTCGGCTCGGTCGTCCCGCAAGAGGCGGGCGACCTTATTAACGAAACGATCAGCAAGGTGGAGGAAGGTTCGGGCGGCGGCAAAATCTCCTTCGGCATCCTCGCCACGCTCTGGGCGGCCTCAAACGGCATGACCGCCATCTGCCAGACGCTCAACATCGCCTACGAGGTGGAAGAGACGCGCCCCTGGTGGAAAGTGCGGCTCGTCTCGCTCGGCCTGACGGTCGCGCTCGCCGTCCTGATCCTCTCCGCGCTCACGCTTACACTCTTCGGCGGGCACATCGCCGACTACATCGCCGCGAGTTTCAGCTTCGGGCAGGTGTTCACTTGGGGCTGGAAGATTTTGCAGTGGCCGGTGGTGCTCCTCTTCGTGCTCGTCGCCTTCGGACTCATCTACTACCTCGCGCCCGACGTGAAGAAACGCAGTTGGCACTGGGTCAGCCCCGGCGCGGGCGTCGCCGTCCTGCTCTGGCTCGTCGTCTCGTTCGGCTTCCGCGCCTATCTCAGTTACTTCAACTCATACAACGCCACCTACGGCTCGCTCGGCGCGGTCATCATCCTGATGCTCTGGTTCTACCTGACCGGCGCGGCCATTCTCATCGGCGGCGAAGTCAACTCGGAGATCGAACTGGCGACGACCGGCAAGCCGGAAAAGGAGATAGACCCCGCCGCCGCCAAACCTTCCTCGCCTACCGCTCCCCGGCCGCAGACGAAGGGCGCGAAGACTTCCGTCGAAAAGACTCCCGGCGAACTCGCCGCCGCCGCGCGTCGCCGCGAACGTGAGCGACGCAAGAAGAAGTAGCAGTTGAATTGTTGATCGCACGCGTTCGTTGAGTGCCGCGTCGTGTCGCCGCGCCGCAAAAATTTCTTAGCCGCAAAAATTTCTTGACATAGTGCGCGCAATGCATATCATCCGCGGACTATGGCACAACCTTCTATCAAATTCGGCCCCAAAGCGAATCAAACCGTCGTCAGCGTCCACACCATCGGAGTGCTGACGGAAATTCTCAACGCCGCCGGTCTCGATTCATGTCTCATCACGAGCACGAGCCGCACGCCGCAGGATCAGGCGCGCATCATGTTCAATAACATCGTCAACAAAGGCGTGGCGGCGCAAAAGTCGCTCTACAAAGCGCCCGGCAAGGCGGTGATTGATGAATTCGTGAAGGCTAAGAGCGCGGGCAAGAACAGCGATCAGATCAAGGCGGCGATGGAGGCCAAGATCAGGGCGCTCGGCCCGGCGAACGTGAGCCATCATTGCGCCGACCCGTCTACCCTGAACGTGGTTGACATCTCGCCGTCTTCACTGTCGAACAAGACGGCGTTCGAGAAGGCGACCAAATCGTCGCAGGCGAAGGGCGCGGTGAGCAAGTTTCTCACGCCCGGCAACAACGATCCCGCCTACCATCTGGAAATTCCGCAGCCGAAAGCCGACGCCTGACAACTGCCGCCCAACTGCCGCCGCGCGCCGTGGCAACTTTCGGCCGCGCGCCGCGCGACTTTTGGCCGCGCTCTATTCGTTGATCCCCGCAAGCGCGAGGCCGAGCAGCGTGAGCTTCTTGATGCCTTTGTAGAGTGGTTCGATCTCGCAGTTTTCCGTGAGGGCGTGCGAGTCTGCACAGGGGCCTGCGCCGGTTGAAATCGAGGAGATGCCCGCGAGCAGCGCCGCGCTCGAATTGTTCGATCCCGTGATGGTGATCGGCGGGTTCTCGAAACCGAGCGCGAGGTGGACGGATTCGGCCGTGCGGACGAGCGGCGAGTTGCGGTGGTTGGGAATCTGCGCGGACGGGGAAGTCGAAATCACCTCGGTCTTCGTGGTCACGCCCGCGCGCTTCGCCTCGTCCTGAATGATCGCTTCGATCTTCTTTTCCAAGTCGGCGATCACCTCGTTGTCGGTCGAGCGCAGGTCAACCGTGAACCACGCGTCGGCCGCCTTCGCGTTGACGACCTCCGAGCCGCCGAGCATTCCGATGTTCAAATTCGACGAAGGGGTGCGCGGCACTTCCAAGTCGTAGATGCGCGTGATGGCGCGTGCGACGGGGAGCGTGGCGGAATAGGGCGGCGTGCGCGAGCGCGTGTGGCCGCCGGGGCCGATGAAGTGGTGGCGATACCAGTTGATGCCGATGCCGCCGTAGGTGAAGCCCTCGTAGCCGCCGTCGAGCGCGATGTAGTGATCGATCCGCGCCCGGTTCTCTTTGATGTACTCCTCCGCGCCGCGCAAGGCCGTCTCCTCCTCCACCGTGAAGACGAACACGAGGTCGCCGCGCGTCTTGATGCGCGCCGCGTCGAGCGCGCGGATCATGGCGAGCAGGGCTTCGATGTTGCGCGTGTCGTCGCCGACGCCGGGGGCGTAAATCTTGCCGTCGCGGATCGTCGCTTTAATCTTTAAGCCTTCCTGAAAAACCGTGTCGAGGTGCGCGTCGAAGACGACGCGTGCGCCGCCGCCCGTGCCCTTGCGCTCCGCGATCAGGTTGCCCGTCGCGTCGTAGTGGACGTTCGCCAGCTTGTAACCGCGCAGTATCTTTTCGATGTACTCGGCGCGCGTCCGCTCCTTGCCCGACGGCGCGTTGATCTCCGTGATCGCGACCCACTCGCGCAAGGTCTCGGCGCGCTCGCGGTCAACGTGTGCGAAGGCCGCTTTGACGGCGGGGCGGTTCAACATGGCTTTGGCTTGTTCCAACGTCACCTGCGCTCCGGCGTGGGTGGCGAGGCAGAGCACGAGCGCGGCGAGCCGGAACAAGTTGCGGGGCGTGCGGGTCATCAAGATCACTCCTCCGGGTGTGTCGAGACGTGGCGGGGTTTATCAACTCGGCCAGTAATGTTTGATCTTTTGCGGGAGATAATGGAAAGCGACGTGCTCGACGCGGCGTCGCCCGGCGCGTTCCATCTCCTGCACCATGCGCTGCGCGGCGTCGGCGTTGCGCGTGTGGACGATGATCGTGGCGGCCGGTTGCACGTGCGGGTTGGCGGCGAGCCACGCGGCGACGGCGTAGCCGGTGCGCTCGTCGTCGGGCGCGGACGACTTGTAGTGTTCGGGCAGCAGGTCGTGGTCGAGAAAGATGGCGTCGTAGAAATTCTGCGAGAGCAGTTCGATGGCGCGGCGCGGCTCGACGGCGATGTCGAGGTGGTCGTCGGGGAAGCGTGCGTCGAACCAGTCGTGCCGCGATTCGTCGTCGTCGAGAAGGAAGACGCGGATCGCGCCGCGCTGCCGCGAGACGTCGCCCGCTAGACCGAGCTTGCCGAGTAGTCCCTGCCAGATGCCCATAGCTGCAAGGAGCAAATTCGCACCCGCCCCGCGCGGGCGCGTGTTGCATTATCTCCGTGATAAAATTAGTATGTCGGCAGGAAATATAGCATAGACGCGTAGGCCGCGACGACAGTAGCCCATTCCCCCACAGCCGATAGAACTTTTAAATTATAGATGCCGTTCCCGTGGCCGCGCCGAGCCGCTGCGGGACACCAAGTTGCTTTTATAAACGATGGCGAAGTGCCCGTACTGTAAAAGACCACTGGCCGGTCTCGGACTCAAATGCCGCGCGTGCCGCCGCTACGTGCTCGGCTGGCCGCACGTCCTAGTGATCTCCATCTTCATTCTCATCTCGCTCGCAGTCATCCTCGAATTAGTGCTCAGCCTGATTTGAGCGTGCGCGGATCACAAAAAAATCGGAGAGTTGGATGATAAAGTCGGGGCGAAATTGTTATGTTTCGCCGCGCCGGTAAGATCGTCTTGCAATCTCTGTTTCGGATGCTATAATCCGCCCCGTTCCCACAGGGATGAACATGTTTGGGGAGTTCAAAAATTAAGGCCGCACACCCGAAGACTTACCCCGCGCGGCTTTGTTCCACAGTCCAATTAAGCATTTCAACGCCGAGCAGGATGTCGTCCGACAACGCCAAAAAGTTACCGCTGCGCGCCGTGCCTGAAAAGGACGCGGCGACGCCCGCGCTGCCCTTCGACGGCACGCCCGGCGGCGACGATGACGCGGCGCAGTCCGACGCCTCTCCCTCGACGTGCGTCTACTGCTACGGGGCGGGGATGGAAGTGGTGGCGGGCAAGGGCGCGCGCCGCTGCCGCTGCCGCGAACAGGGCGGCCGCACCAAGATGCTCGAAGGCGCGCGCATCCCGCGCCGCTACGACGGCTGCTCGCTCCACAACTATTTCCCCGCGCCCAACAACGGCACGCAACTCAAGGCTTTCAACTACGCGTTCCGCCTCGTGCGCGAATTTCCGGCCGTGGATCGAGGGCTGTTGTTCATGGGCACGGTCGGCGTCGGCAAGACGCACCTCTCGGTCGCCATCCTTCGCGGGCTGATGGAGCGCGGCGTGCCGTGTCTCTTCTACGAATTCGGCTCGCTCCTGAAAGAGATTCAAGACTCCTACAACAAAATCTCGCACACGTCCGAACTGCGCCTGCTCGCCCCGGTCTATCAGGCGGAGGTGCTCGTCTTGGATGAACTCGGCGCGTCGAAACCGACCGACTGGGTGCGCGACACCATGATGCAGATCATCGGCACGCGCTACAACGACAAGAAACTCACCATCTTCACCACCAACTACCTCGACGCACGCCGCGCCTCGACCGACGAGACGCTCGAAGACCGCGTCGGCGTCCGCCTGCGTTCACGCCTCTTCGAGATGTGCAAGACCGTCCACATCGAAGGCGAAGACTACCGCCGCCGCTACGACGAACAGCAGAAGGCTTAAACAACTAAGCCTGCCGTCATTCGCCCGCCTCTACTTCTTCCGAATTTTCACCCTGTCAACTCAAGGTTTCTTTGCGCGGTAGCGTTTCATCTCGACGAGATATTTTTCGAGCGAGGGCTTGAGCGCGGCGTCGAGGGCGATGGCCTGTTTGAAGTCCTGCTCGGCCGGTTCGACCTTGCCCTGTTGGAGACGAATGACGCCGCGATTGGCGTAAGCCTGCGCGAGCGAGGGGTTAATGGCGATGGCCATGTTGAAGTCGGCGAGCGCTCCCTTCTGGTCGCCTCCCTCTTCGCGCAGCGTGCCGCGGTTGACGTAGGCCACGGCGTCGCGCGGGTTGGCCGCAATCGCCGCGTCGAAATCGGCGAGCGCGCCGGGCGTGTCTTTCTTCGTCTTGCGGGCGATGCCGCGGTTGGTGTAGGCGTCTGCGTGCTGCGGGTTGAGTTCGAGGGCTTTGGTGAAGTCGGCGACGGCGCGGTCGAAGTCGGCGCGCGCGAGCAGGGCGTTGCCGCGCGCGACGTAGAAGTCGGCCTCATCGGGTTTGAGTTCAATGGCCGTGTTCAAGTCTGTGACCGCTCCTTCGAGATTGCGCATCAACTGCCGGACGATGCCGCGGTTGTAATAGCCTTCGGCAAGTTTGGGGGCAATCGCGATGGCCTGCGTGTAGTCGGCGAGGGCTTTGTCTAACTCGTTCTTCTCCTGCCGTGCGGCGGCGCGGTTGAAATAGCCGAGCGCGCCTTCGGGGTCGTGCTTGATCGCGTTGTCGTAGTCGGCAATCGCGCCGTCGGTGTCGCCTTTGGCCTTGCGCGCGTTGCCGCGGTTGTTGTAGCCCATGCTGAAGTCGGGCTTGAGGGCGAGCGTCGCGTTGAAGTCGGCGATGGCTTCGTCCCACTGCCCCAACTCCGCGCGGACGATGCCGCGGTTGTAGAAGACGCGTAGATCGGTGGGGCTAGCCGCCACCGCCTGATCCAGACCGGCGAGCGCGGCTTTCAGATCGCCTTTCGACATGAGCAGGTTGGCGCGGTTGATGTGGATGGTGACGAACGTGAGGGAGTCGGGCTTGCGCGTGAGCGCCTGATCGTAGTCGGCCAGTGCGCCGTCGAGGTCTTGCTGCGCCTGTTTGTCGAGGGCGCGGTTGTAAAAATCTTCGGCCGTCCGCGGCTGCTTCTGCGCGTGCGAGACGGACGCGCAGAAGACGAGGCAGAGCGAGAGACAGAGAAGGCGGCGCATGTGTTCAACTCCGTTCCGGGGGACGAGGTTCGTGCTCCCAAGAGCCATTATGTATAATGACCCGATACATTTGATCGAAACAATTCAATCTTAAGCTAACGCGCGGCGGAATCATAAATGCCCAAACGCACCGACATACACAAAATCCTCGTCATCGGCTCAGGCCCCATCGTCATCGGGCAGGCCGCGGAGTTCGACTATTCGGGCACGCAGGCGTGCCGGGTCTTGCGGCAGGAAGGCTACGAGGTGGTGCTCGTCAACTCGAACCCCGCGACGATCATGACCGACCCCGACACGGCCGACCACACTTACATCGAGCCGCTCACGCTCGCCTCCGTCACCGGGATCATCCGCAAGGAACGGCCGGACGCGCTGTTGCCGACCGTCGGCGGGCAGACCGCTTTGAACCTCGCCGTCGCGCTCGCAGACGCGGGCGTGCTCGACGAGTTCGGCGTCGAGATGATCGGGGCGAAGCGCGAGGCCGTGAAGATCGCGGAGGATCGCCAACTCTTCAAACAGGCGATGGACGAGGTGGGCTTGCCGATGCCGCGCGGCGGCTTCGCGCGCTCGTGGGGCGAGGCCGAACAACTCGTGGAGACGACCGGCTACCCGGCGATCATCCGTCCGAGTTTTACGCTCGGCGGGTGGGGCGGCGGCATCGCGTTCAACCCGGAGGAGTTTGAGGAGATCGTCAGGCACGGGCTGGCCGCGTCGCCGATCCATGAACTCCTGATCGAAGAATCAATCCTCGGCTGGAAGGAGTATGAACTCGAAGTCATGCGCGACCTGCATGACAACGTGGTGATCATCTGTTCGATTGAAAACTTCGACCCGATGGGCGTCCACACGGGCGACTCGATCACGGTCGCGCCCGCGCAGACCTTGACGGACGTGGAGTATCAACGCCTGCGCGACATGTCCATCACGGTGATTCGCAAAGTCGGTGTCGAGACGGGCGGGTCGAACATCCAGTTTGCCGTCAACCCTGAGAACGGCGACGTGCGGATCATCGAGATGAACCCGCGCGTCTCGCGTTCGTCGGCGCTCGCGTCGAAGGCCACAGGGTTTCCCATCGCGAAGATCGCGGCCAAGCTCGCCGTCGGCTACACGCTCGACGAGATTCCGAACGACATCACGAAGAAGACGCCCGCCAGTTTCGAGCCGACGATTGATTACGTCGTGGCGAAGATTCCGAAGTGGAACTTCGAGAAGTTTCGCGAGGCCGAAGACGTGCTCGGCACGCAGATGAAGTCGGTCGGCGAAGTGATGGCGATTGGCCGCACGTTCAAGGAAGCACTCTTCAAAGGCTTGCGCTCGCTCGAAGCGACGAAGCCGCTGCGCCTCGCAGACGTGCCCGCCGACGAGTTGCAGCGCAAGCTCGCGCGCCCCAACTCGCAGCGCTTCTCGTACATCACCTACGCGTTGCAGCACGGCGTTTCAATCGAAGAGATTCATCGCCTCTCGAAGATCGACCCGTGGTTTCTGGAACAACTGCAAGACGTGATGTTGATACAGGAGCGCATCGAGGGGCGCGCGCTCGAAGAGATTTCGCCGGAAGCGTTGCGCGAGGCGAAGGAAGTCGGCCTCTCGGACAGACGCATCGCGTATCTCACCAAGCGCACGGAAGACGAGGTGCGCGCGCACCGCAAGAGTCTCGGCATCGTGCCCGTCTACAAGCGCGTGGACACGTGCGGCGCGGAGTTTGAATCCTTCACGCCCTACCTCTATTCGACCTACGAGGAAGAGGACGAGAGCGCGCCGACCGACCGCCGCAAGATCATGATCCTCGGCTCAGGCCCGAACCGCATCGGGCAGGGCATCGAGTTCGACTACTGCTGTTGCCACGCCGCGTTCGCGCTCTCGGAGGCGGGCTTCGAGACGATCATGGTCAACTGCAACCCGGAAACCGTCTCGACCGACTAC
>JAUZFQ010000105.1 GCA_030838445.1 Pyrinomonadaceae bacterium
GTCCTGCTGGCGACGATGCTGCTCCCCGCCGACGCTTCGGCACAAGAACGCCGCAGACGTTCACGCTTCGGCCGTAAGGCGCGCACGGCGGCCATCATCGGCGGCGGCGGCGTGGCGGGCGCGCTCATCGGCGGCAAGAAGGGCGCGGCCATCGGCGCGGGCGGCGCTGGACTCTACGCCTTCAACCGCAAGGCCGCGCGGCGTCGCTTCAAAGGCCGCACGCGCACCATCGGCACGGTCGCCAGCGGCACGGCTCTCGGCGCGGGCGTCGGCGGCGCGGTCGGCGGCAAGAAGGCCGCCATCGGCGGCGCGGTCGCGGGCGCGGCGGGCAGCGCGCTCTACCGGCGCAGCCAACGTCGCCGTCGCAACTAGACAGACTCACGCAAGAGAGAGTGGCCGTACAGACAAACCGGCCACTCTCTTTTCGCGTGTCCCTTTAACCCGGCCTCGCACGTTAACAACTTAATCCCAACCTCGCGCGCATTAAATTCCGACCGAACCATTTATCAGGAGACGAACTTTTATGTCACACGACGAAGAGCAACAACGCCGCAGCCGCGTGGTGGTGGAGACGCCGACCGCGCGCCGCGAGGAAGTCTACACGCGCACGACGCGCACGCCCGACCCGGATCGCGGCGGTTTCTCGACGGCCACCGTCGCCATCGTCGCGCTCGTCGCCATCGCGGCCACGGCGCTCATCCTCTTCTTCTGGATGAACAGCGGGACGGACGCGACGAACACCAACGTCAACATCGCCACCGCTCCGCCGACGCCGCTGCCGACCGCGCCGACCCCACTCATCGTGCAGCAACAGCCCATGCAGCAGCCGCCCATCATCGTGCAACAACCCGCGCAGACGCAGCCCGCGCCCGTCATCATCGAGCAGCAGGCACCGCCGCCCTCGGTCGTCACCACCGCGCCCGCGGCCAACTCCGGCGCGGACGACGCCACGCTCGAATCCAGACTCAACAAGAGTTACACGGACGACCCCGATCTCGTCGGCATCACCGTCACCGTCGTCGGCGGCAAGGCCACGCTCATCGGCTCGGTCAAATCTCAAGCTCTCAAAGATCGCGCCGAACGTCTCGCCAAAGCCGTCCGCGGCGTCCGCAGCGTTGACAACAAACTGATGGTCGAAACCGCACCTTAAAGCCAGTGACAGGTGACGAGTTAAAGACAAGTAAATCGTGAAGCGTCAATGATGAATAGAAGAAGGCCGTTTTTACTATTCATCATTGACGCTTCACGATTTAGGGCTGTTTTAACTCGTCACTTATCACTTGTCACTTGTCACTGGCTTAGTATCCTTCCGTGTGCTCGCGCAGCCACTCGTTGAGTTCTTCGTCGGTCGGCTCGCGCCCCAACTCGTCGCGGAGTCGGCCGCGCAAGTATTCGCGCTCGCGCGCGGCGGCCTCTTCGAGCGAAGCGTCACCGTCGCTGCCCGCAGTAGTCTCCGCGTCGCCGCCCGTCGAAGTCTCCGCGTTCCCTTCTGCCGCTGCTGTGTCTTGATCCGGCCGCCGGGTCTCGTTTCCGCCGCCGTCGTCCGAAGTCTCGTGTCCGCCGTCGCCCGTTTGCGTAGAAACCATTAGTTCGCTCCTCCCTGATTTTGTCTCATCTTTATAACGACAACTGCCGGGCGCTCATCTCGCCCGTCAGCGTCGAAGCCTCGACGACGAGCGCGGCCGACTCGCCGCGAATCTCCAGCCGCCGCATCTCATCCCTCGCCAGCAAGCGCACCTCTTCGATCAAGCACCCGGCCGGGGCGGGAGTGACGAGCGCGAAACTGTCGCCGTCGGTCTCGCCGTCGTGCAGACGCCGCAACTCCTCTACGAGCCGCGAGCGTTCCTCTTCGCCGACGTTCAACTCCCGCAACGCGAGCGACTCCGGCACGAGTCCCATCTCGGCGTCTGCGAAGATCGTCCAGATGAACCCGATGTCGAGCGACAGGTGCAGCGCGTCGTCGGCCGCGAAGTAGCCGACGACGGTCGCGCCGACCACGTGCGCGATGACGTGATCCTGATGCGTCCCCGTCTCTCCCGGCTTCCACTCATCCGTCATAGAATTTGCCCGACCGCAGTATAACCAGAACATGCGACCGCCCAAAGAAGAAGGGCGACCAACCGCACGCTGGCCGCCCTCCCGATTTTAACTCTTACCCGTTAACCCGCTATTTGCACTTCGAGTAGCCGCAGTCGCGGCAGAAGTCGCAGCCGGAGGCGTGTTCGAGTTGGCCGCGACATTCGGGGCATTCGCTGATCAGCGAGTAGTTGTTGTTGGCGGGCTTCGCCTGCGGTGCGGCCGGGAGTTCCGCACCGGCGGTCGCGGTCTGCGCGTAAGCGAGCGCGCGCGCCGAGTCGGGCTGATTTTGCAGGCGGCGGCTCGTCAACAGGAGACACTCGGCGACGGCCTGTTCGGGGCTGGTCAGCAGGCGCTCGTTGAACCAGACGGAGTGCGTGCCGATCACTTTGTTGAGACTGCGCGCGACTTCGCGGTCGTCGAATCCGCCGCGCAGCATCTTCGAGGCGAGCAGGCCGACGCCGCCCGAAATCGGGCCGGTGGCGAAGACTTCGAGGATCATGCGCCCGTCGTGATTGACGGTGACGTAGAGGTTCTGCCCGTCGAAAGGGATGCGCCACGTCGCGCCCTGTAACTCGCGCGGGCGTTCCACCTGAACCGGCTGCGCGGGGGCGGCTGCGGCAGTCGCTGTGTTTGAGACGCGTGGCGTCTGCGCGACGGAGATGATGCTGTCACCCGTCGCCGTCTCGTCGGAGGGCGTTTCGGCCATGGCGGCCTCGTTGACGACGGCCGCGTCGCACGCGATCTCGCCCTTTGGCTCCGCGCCCTTCATGCTGGACAACACCTGCGACTCGCGCGAGCCGTCGCGATAATAGCTGACGGCCTTGCAGCCGAGTTCGCGCCCCAGACGATAGAGGCGATCAACCGATTCAAGCGTGTCGTCGGCCGCGCCGTTGCAGGTCTTCGAGACGCCGTTGTCAACGTGACGCTGTGCGGCGGCGAGCACGTGGATGTGCTGCTCCGCGCTGATGGACATCGCCGAGATGAAATAGTCGGGCAGTTCCCGCTCGTGCTCGACGACGTACTCGGAGGCGTAATCAATCGAAGCCTGATCGGTCTGGTCAACTTCGACGCCGAGTGCGCGCGCGGCGACCGTGTGGACGTAGGTGCGCTTGCCGAGCGTGTCCTGCCGGACGTAAGCCCAGGAGAAGTTCGGCTCGATGCCGGAAGAGGTTTCGGCGACGAGCGAGATCGTGCCCGTCGGCGCGATGGTGGTCGTCTCGTAGTTGCGCGGCGTGAGCATGTCGGCGGGGATGCCGATGTCGTCGCGCAGGAACTTGTCGTAGGCTTCCTTGTTCGGCTGGTACTCCGGGAACACCCCGCGCTCCGCGCCGAGGCGGCACGATTCGAGCCACGCCTCGCGGCGGACGAAGCTCATCAACTCGTCCATGAAGTCAATCGAATCGGGCGAGCCGTAAGAAATTTCGAGCTGGAGGCAGAGGTCTGCGAAGCCCATCACGCCGAGGCCGACCGGGCGCGTGCGCTTCACCACGTCGTCAATCTCCGGCAGCGGCCACGAGCACACGTCAATCACGTTGTCGAGGAAGCGCGTGCTCCAACGGATCGTCTCGCCGAGGGCTTCCCAGTCAACGCGCTCAACCGGGTCGTAGAACTTCGCCACGTCAACCGAGCCGAGGTTGCAAGAGTTGTTGAAGTGCAGGGCTTGCTCCGCGCACGGGTTCGTCGCGTAGATCGGCCCCATGCTTTTGATCATGTGGTTGTGGCGGTTCACTTCGTCAATGAAGATGACGCCCGGCTCGGCGTAGCGGTGCGCGCTGGCGACGATGCGATTCCAGATGTCCGGCGCGTAGACCATGCCGGGGCGCGGCGGCGCTTCGAGCGTCGCGTCCGAGAGATCGGCCGACGCGAACGCGGCCTTGTCGCGGAAGGTGACGGTCGAACCGTCAGGCCGACGATAGACGGCGTAGTCGCCGTTCGCCACCGGGTCGTGCACCGGCTCAGTCCACGGCTGGCCGTCGAAGCTGAGTTGATACCATTCCTTCCGCTCCACCGCCTCGAAGAACTTGTCCGTGACGGTGACGGAGATGTTGAAGTTGGTCAGGCTGGTCTGATCGTTCTTGGCGTGGATGAAGCGGAGCAAGTCCGGGTGATCCACGCGCATGATGCCCATGTTCGCGCCGCGACGCACGCCGCCCTGCTTCACCGTGTCGGTCGTCGTGTTGAAGATGTTCATGAACGAGACGGGGCCGGAGGCGACGCCGTGCGTCGAGCGCACCATCGCGCCGACGGGGCGCAGCTTCTCGAACGTGAAGCCCGTGCCGCCGCCCGTCTGGTGAATGATGGCGGCGTCGGTGGCGGTCTTCATGATGCCGGCGATGGAGTCGGGCACGTCGAGGACGAAGCAGGCGGCGAGCTGACCGTTGGGCTTCCCGGCGTTGACGAGACAGGGCGTGTTCGGGACGAACTCGCGCCGCAACATGATCTCGGACATGCGACTGTAGAACTCGTCGCGCTTCTCCGCATCGGCCTCCGCCAGACTGACGTGGCCGACGACGCGGCGCACCACGTCCGGCCACTCCTCAATCGGATTCCCCTTCGCGTCCTTCAGCGAGTAACGTTTGCTGATCACCTTGCGGGCGTTGAGGCCGAGTTCATGGCTCTGCTTCGACGCGCGGCGGGCGGCGGTCGCGGGCATCGGATTGCCTTGGGGGGCGTTCGGCTCGACAACTGTGCTCATCTTCTAATTCGCCTTTCCCGCGCGGCATTTTTGGGCGCGCGAGTCCTCGTCTGTGCTTTATCAATCCGGCGCGGGCAGCACGCGCGCCGTGGACTAAATGTGTTAGCGGAAACTGCGGTTGGCTTGAACTTAAGCGATAGTTTTCCGTGCCGAACGCGCTTCGGGAGTCGCGCCTTTTCGGCCTTCGACATTCTCGTCATCAAGCGGAGCGGAGTATACATAGCTCGTAGGGGGCTGTCAATACCTAGCCCCAACATATTGTATCAACTTTTCTTTTCAGCGGAATATCGTGGGGACTTTAAGAGTTTACCTTAACCCAACTCGAACCCGCCGCAAAGCATCAAAACAGTTCCTTTCGCCCCGTTTTAGCGGGCGGGTCGAAGGTTTCGGGCGCGCTAAAAAAACTTTTTCAGACCGGCGAAAATTTTATCGGTCAACGGGTGTTGACGGACACCGTGTGGGCGTCCGGCGGGTGTCTAAAATAATGACGAGGGGAAGAAACGTGAGCGAAGGACAGAAGATGAATGCGGACTCTCTGGTGCGCGCGACGGGCGGGGACGGCGGCGTGCGTTGCATGGCGGCGGTGACAACGAACCTCGTGGCCGAAGCGGTGGCGCGCCACCAGACTTCGCCGACCGTGGCCGCCGCGCTCGGCCGCACTTTGACGGGCACGCTCCTGCTCGGCGCAGGACTCAAGGAACTTGATCGGCTGACGGTGCAGCTCGTGTGCGACGGGCCGGTCGGCGGCATCACGGCGGAGGCGAACGCGCGCGGCGAGGTGCGCGGTTACGCGCGCAACCCGGCGGCGAACCCCGACTTGAACGGGAACGGCAAGTTCGACGTGAGTTCCGTCGTCGGCGGCGGGATGTTCTACGTCACGCACGAGTCGGGCTACGAGATCGGTTTGTACACAGACCCGTACCGCGGCTCTGTCCCCATCGTGTCGGGCGAGATCGGCGAGGACTTCGCCTACTACCTCGCCAAGTCGGAACAGATTCCCTCGGCGGTGACGCTTGGCGTCTACATGCGCGCACGCGTGGACGGCTCGACGTACGCCGAGGCGGCGGGCGGCCTGATGATACAGGTGATGCCGGGGGCGGACGAGGGGATCATCAAAGCCGTCGAGGATTCAATCGGGCGCGGCCCGCATACCACGACGTTGATCCGGGAGGGCGCGCGCCCCACGGACTTGCTGCGCGCCGCGCTTG
This sequence comes from Pyrinomonadaceae bacterium, assembly GCA_030838445.1. Lineage (GTDB taxonomy): Bacteria > Acidobacteriota > Blastocatellia > Pyrinomonadales > Pyrinomonadaceae > JAIVJZ01. The sequence goes on from JAUZFQ010000105.1 coordinate 5,983, forward strand.
GCGGCATTCCCTTCGAGGTGTTGGAGGAGAAGCACGTCAGCTTCGCCTGCACCTGTTCGCACGAGCGCGCCGTCTCTTTGATCTCCTCGATTGATCGCGCGGAGTTGGAGACGATCTTGCGCGAGGACAAAGGCGCGGCGATGACCTGCCACTTCTGCAACGAGACTTACCGGCTGGGCGAAGCCGCGCTGGAAGATATTCTGGCGGTGAGAGGTTAAAAGTAAGCAGCAGGCGGTAAGCAGTCGAGAAAACAAATTAAAGGCGGCCGAAGAAAAATATCTTCGGCCGCCTTTTCCTTGCCCTCTTAACTGCCTACAACTTACTGCCTACCGCCTACTGCTTCGAGACGAGCATGTCATAGTTGCCCGCTTGACGGTTGTGGTCGTCGAGTGTGCCGAGCACGTCTGAGGTCTCTTCGAGCATCTGCTTGGTCATGGCGATGGAGTCGCTGAGTTGCTCGAAGTCGAGCGCGGAGACGCGTTCGGGCGTCGGCAGCGTGACGACTTGATCGTTGACGAGGCCGAAGAAGTTTTCGATGGACTGCAACTGACCTTCGACCAACTTGACGGAGCGTTCGAGGTCGCCGAAGGCGGCGAGGCGGCGCTTCAAAATTTCGACGTTGGCCTGCTGGATGCGGCGGGCGCGTTCGTCGGGAGCGTTCTCGACGGAGCGTTCGGCCTGCGTCAGTTGGTTCTGCACGGCCTGCCGGTTGATCGAGCGCAGGTGGTTCTTGCGGCGGCGGTAGACGTCCAACAGGTCAACGAAATCTTCCCAACGTTGTTCGAGGCTCTGGATGTTCGTCGGCACTTCCTTCGCGCCGGTGAACTTCATGTAGTTGTCGAAAATCTGCTTCTTCAGCCACTTCAAATAATTGACGGCCTCGCGCTCGCGCGGGTCGAACGTGTCAATCAACTTGTCGCGCTGGCGGCGGCGCATCTCGAACAGTTGTTTCTTGGTGCGCGTATCGACGAGGCGGCGGTAGAGCGCGTTGGCCGGGACGGTCGCAAGATAGAGACCCTCTGCGACGAGCGCCGCGCCGAGCGGGATGATCGAGCCGGTGTAGGCCGCCGCGACGGCGAAGCCCGCCATGCCCCAAAAATTGACGGGTTCTTTGACCGCCTCTTTCAAGTATTGGAGGTCTACCTTTTTGATGTCCGCCATAAAGAATGACTGCCGTAAAATTTTAACGCCGACCGCCCACCTGCGATGAAGCGCGCCGACTCTGTAGATATTACCCGCACGCGCGATTCAACATCCGACCGTTACGACGCGCGACCCTGATCCTCGCTCGCCGCCGGGAGCGCGCCCTGCTGCTTGGTCGTCGAACCCGGCAGCAGCCCCATGTTCTGCTTGTACTCAAGCAACTTGTCCTGCAACTGCATGTCCAACGCCTCGCGCTCGATCTCATGCATCTGCGAATCCACTGAGGCCGCGCCGAGTTGCATCTTGGCCTCGGCGGCGGCGGAGCGGCGGTCGATCTTGTCGCGCATCTCGCCGAAGGTCGAAGCGTCGTCGCCGAGTTGGAACGTCTCCATCGTCTGCGCGAGTTGCTCCTGCAACTTCGCCTGCTTCGACTGGTTGATCAACTGCATCGCCTCGGCCGTGCGCTGCTGCATTTGCAGCATGTAGTTGTCGCGCGCCTTGAGCGCCTGCTTGGATGCCATCTCGGCGTGCTGAAGTTGCTGGCCGGTTTTGCTTAGGTCGAGTTGGGCTTGCTGGAGTTGGCCGATGTAGGCGGTGGCGATGTCGTCGCGACCGAGTTTGATCGAAGCCTTGATCTTCGAGTCGAGGTCGAGCACTTGCCCTTCGAGCCGCTCTTTGCTCTTGGCGAGCAGGCGCTCGGTCGCCATCACCTGCGCGACGGAATTGTTGAGTTCGGGCACGCGGTCGCGCATCTCGCGGATGGTCTGATTAAGGATCATCTCGGGGTCTTCGGTCTTCTCAATGAGACCGCCAAACAACGCGCGCAAAGAACGCTTGAACCTGCTCCACGATGACATCTCTTCTGCTCCTCCGAACCAACCATCCGGCGCACCGCCTTCGACCGTCGCTGGTGCTGCCAAACTTTCCGCGCCCGAATTACAGGCACGCCCCACTTAGTACGTAAGTGCGACTCCCGCGGTTCATTTTCGGCGGCGAGACGCGCTTCGCGCCGAGTATAGCAGGAGTCGCCGTTGGCAGACTAGAGCGGGCAGAAAGTAAGGAGTGAACAGTCAGCAGTGAGCAGTGAGCAGTCAAAACGAAGTGGATAGTTGCCCTTTCACCTCTTACTGCTCACTCTTTACTAAACCTCCCGATGTCGCGGCGGTATTGCATGCCGTCCCAGTGGATGCGGCCGGCGGCTTCGTAGCAGTTGGCGAGCGCGCGGTCGAGCGTCGGGGCGCGCGCGGTGACGCCGAGGACGCGCCCGCCTGCCGTCTGCCACGAGCCGTCGCCCGCGCGTCTCGTCCCGGCGTGAAAAATTTCGACATGTGAGGCGGCGAGCGAGAGGTCGTCCAAGCCTTCGATGCGCGCGCCCGTTTCGGGTCGCTCCGGGTAGCCGCGCGCGGCGAGGACGACGCAGGCCGACGCGTCTTCAGACCAGAGGACGCGCGCGCCGCCGAGCTTCTTGTGCGCGACGGCCTCGAAGATTTCGCCGAGGTCGCTTTCGAGCCGCACGAGGATGGCCTGCGCCTCCGGGTCGCCGAAACGCACGTTGTATTCGAGGACGCGCGCGCCGTCCTTCGTCAGCATCAGCCCGACGAAGATGACGCCGCGAAACTCCAACCCGTCGGCGCGCAAGCCCGCGAGCGTCGGCTCAACGACATCGCGGACGGCGCGCGCCTCTGCCTTCGCGTCGAGCACGTCGGGCGAGGTGATCGCGCCCATGCCGCCGGTGTTCGCGCCGGTGTCGCCTTCGCCGATGCGTTTGTGGTCGCGCGCGGGCGGCATCAGGGCGTAATCAGTCCCGTCCGTCCAGAAGAGGAGCGAGGCTTCGGGGCCTGTCAGCGCTTCTTCGATGACGACGCGGCGCGCGGCCTCGCTCCCGACGCGCCCGCCCTCCATCAACTCGTTGACGGCCGCCACGGCCTGGGCGCGCGTCGCGGCCACGACCACGCCCTTGCCCGCCGCGAGTCCGTCGGCTTTGACGACGACGGGCGCGTCCGCCTCGCCGAACTCGCCGCCAGCCAGAATCTCGCGCGCCTCGCCCGCACTCGCGGCGACACGGAAACGCGCCGTCGGTATCCTGTGCCTTGCCATAAATTCTTTGGCGAAGGCTTTGCTCGATTCCAGTCGCGCGGCCTCGGCGCGCGGGCCTGCGACGGCCAGACCGCGCCGCTCGAACTCGTCCGCGACTCCCGCGGCGAGCGGGGCTTCGCCGCCGACAATCGTGAGCGCAATCCCTTCCGTCCCGGCGAACGAGGCGAGAGCAGAAACGTCTGTCGCCGCGATGGGGACGGTGCGCGCGAGCGCGTTGATCGCATCGCTGCCGGGCGCGCAGTAGAGTTCGACGGGGCGTGCGGAGGTTCTTTTGAGCGCGTGGCAGAGCGCGTGTTCGCGCCCGCCCGAACCGATGACGAGAATCTTCATAGTCGCAAATCAGCTTCGCACTTTCGGGAATCAAACTGACATTTGAACGCGCGGATGCTGGCACGGCGCGAAAGTGGTGTCAAGACAACGCGCCGAAATCTGAGTCGGGCGTGCTCAGAAAGCCTTGACACAGTTTCGTGATAGTTATACTTTGCATAGTAATCGGGTCAGCGACGGGCGGCTCTGTCGGTTGTAAGACGGGCGGCGCGCGTGATCTCAGAAACGCGTAGATAGGTAAGGGTCTTGATTTAAGACTCTCGACTGAACAATCCAATATTCCTACGAGCGACTTCTCTCACCGAATGTTCGCCGCCGGGGAGTATATCCGTGGGGGGGTATTAACATGTCACAGGCTCAAGCAACCAGCCCGTCGAATGGCGAATGGGCGCACGCCGAGACCGAATTCCAAGACCGCAACATCCGCTGCGTTGACTGTAACGAAGACTTCATCTGGACGGGCGGCGAGCAGGTTTTCTTTCACGACAAGGGTCTGAAGAACGAACCGAAACGCTGCAAGCCATGCAAGCAGGCGAAGAACGAGCGACTGGCCGCCATCGCCGCCGCGCAGGCTTCGGGCGTCCGCCAGCGCATCGAAGTCTCCGTCAACTGCGCGCAGTGTGGTCAACAAACGACCGTCCCTTTTTACCCCTCGCAGGGTCGTCCGGTCTTCTGCCGCTCATGCTTCCTCGCCGGTCGCAGCACAGAGACGCCAGACGGGTAACACACTTCCGGCTTCGTAAAATTCACACCCGACAGACTGACTGAACGCCGACACACGTCCCCGCCGAGTCGAGCACTAGCGGCCGCGCCGAAGCGTGTCTGCTCGCACGTGCTAACTCCACACAGTTTCCCTCACCCACCGACGTGCACGACCGGGCGACGCTTCGGATCTTTCTCCGCCTGCCGCAAAACTTCGTGCGTAACAGGGGCGGTGTCGCCCTCGCCGAAGGCCACGTACTTGAAGATGTACATCAGCGGATTCCCTTCGCTCCACCCGAAATAGATGTGCGGCACTTTCCCCGTCGTGTCACGGACGTGAAGGAGGAAGGCGGCGATGGCGTTCGGCACGGCGGGGCTTTTCGTACGCAGCACGCGGTAGCCGTCCAACTCCACGCCGCGCACTTTCAGCCGCTCGGTAAACTCCGAAGCATCACCCGGTTTGACCTCGAAGAAGAGCACCGCGTCGCGCGTCGGGATGTGGTTGTCGGCGCGCTTCTCGCGCTCCTTCACCATGTACTCGTTCACGTCGCCGCGGTCGCGCCGGTTGGCGACGATACGCACGTCGCCGCGCCTGCCCGCCTCCTCGATAAACTCCCGCGCCTTCGCGTCGAAGATTAACTCGACCACGCGCAGTTCGGTCGTGCGCCACACGCGCGAGACGAGCGAGGCGAGCACGATTGCGCCGATGAAGATCGAGGCGATCTTGAGACCCTCCGGCCGCTCGAAGACGTTGACGACGGTGGTGTAGGCGAAGACGAGCGAGATCAGTAGGAAGGCCAACGCCCAACGCTTCGCCCCGCGGCGACGCGCGGAGAGCATCACGGCGAAGGCCGCCGAAGTCATCAACACCAGCACGCCCGTCGCGTAAGCACCGCCCTGCGCATCAACGTCCGCCTCGAAGATGATCGTGACGGCGAAGGCGACGGCCGTGAAGACGAGGACGAGCGGGCGCGTGGCGCGCGCCCAGTCGGGAGCCATGCCGTAGCGAGGGAGATAGCGCGGCACGATGTTCAAGAGTCCGGCCATCGCCGACGCGCCCGCGAACCAGAGGATCAGGATGGTGCTCAAGTCGTAGATCGTGCCGAAGGCGTCGCCGAAGAAGTGGTGCGCGAGGTAGGCCAGCGCGCGCCCGTTGGCCTCGCCGCGCGGCGCGGTCAAAGTCTCCGGCTGAAACGCTTCGGGCGGGATGACGAGTGCGGTCACGAAACTACTCGTGATGAGCATCACGCTCATGATCAGAGCGGCCGTCCGCAAGAGTTTCCGCGTGTCGCGGATGCGCCCCGACGGGTTCTGCTCCGTGTCCTCACGGTCGCCTTTGACGAGCGGCATGACGGCGACGCCCGTCTCGAAACCGGAGAGTCCGAGCGCGAGTTTCGGGAAGACGATGAGCGCGGCCAACAGCATCATGAGCGGGTTAGCGTGCGCCGTGTAGAGCGCGTCGCGCCAGCGCGGGAAGTATTCGGGATGCGTCCCGACTTCGTAGATGCCGCGCCCGATGACGACCGTGTTCAGCAAGAGGTAAGTGATGACGAGGACGACGGCGATGCCGATGGCCTCCTTGAACCCTTTGAGGAACACCCCGCCGAGCACGGCCACCAGCATGAGCGTGATGACCACCGGGTGATCGAGCACGTTGAATCTTTGCGCGTAAGGGTTTTCGAGGATGTGCGCCGTGGCGTCGGCGGCCGAGAGCGTGATCGTGATGACGAAATCGGTGGCGACGAAGCCGAGCAGCGCGAGCACGAAGAGTTTCCCCTTCCAACGCGCCAGCAAATTTTCGAGCATCGAGATCGAGCCTTCGCCGTGCGGGCTTTCCGCGGCGACGCGCCCGTAGATGGGGAGCGCGCCGAAGAGCGTGAGGGACACGAGGATCAAAGTGGCGACGGGCGAGAGCGCACCGGCGGCGAGGAAGGCGATGCCGGGTTGGTAGCCGAGCGTCGAGAAGTAGTCCACGCCCGTCAAACACATCACCTTCCACCACGGGTGCGTGTGGTGCTGCCCCGCCCGCTCGTGCGGC
>JAUZFQ010000124.1 GCA_030838445.1 Pyrinomonadaceae bacterium
TGAAGAAACTCTTCGACGCCTTCGACACGGCGGGCGACTACGGCTTGCTCAAGCAACGCTTCCCCGTCGAAATCTGCGAAGTCAACCCGCGCGCCAAGTTCAGGATGCTGCCCAACCTCCACGTCGAATTTTTCTCCACGCCGCACACGAACGAAAGCCTCGCGATCAAATTAACCGACCGCGACAAAGCCTCGCTCGTCTACACCTCCGACACGGGCTTCACCGATGCCCTCGCCGACTTCGCACGCGGCGTCTCGCTCTTCCTCATGGAGTGCTCCTTCTTCCGCAACAAGCCCGTCGAGCTTCATCTCAAACTCGCCGAGGCGATGCAACTCGCCGCCCAATCGGGCGCGCGCCGCGTTATGCTCTCGCACCTCTACCCCGAATGGGACGACCTCGACCTCGTCGCCGAAGCGAAAAAACTCTGGGACGGCGAAACCATCGAGGCGCGCGACGGCCTGCGGGTGGAAATATGAGGGGTAGTCAGTTGTCAGTGGTCAGTTGTCCGTGGTTGATGAGTGGTGGGCTAAAGATAAAGAACTCGGTTTACGCAAAAGCGGACAACTGACCACGGACAACTGACTACTCACTGAGGGCGCAGACGCGGAGAGGGCAGCGCTGTCCTTGCCGCTGCCCTCTCCGATGCGTGCGTTGACGGGGGAATGGTCAGCGCACGCGAACCTGAACCTGATTGGCTTCGAGCGAGTTGCCGGTCGCGCGTTGCAGTTCGGCGACGGCCTTGTTGAGTTCGGTCTGCGCGCGCAGCTCGTTGCCGCGCGCGGTGGAGAGAGCGTTCTGGCGTTCGAGGACGAGGAAGAAGGTTGACTGCCCCGCGTCGAACTTGCGCTGCTCGCTCTGGTACTGCTGCTCGGTCGCGCTGCGCTGGACGGCCGCCGCGCGCAAACGCGACTCGGCCGTGCGCGTCACCTGCAAGGCGTTGCGCACGTCCACCTGAATCAACTGTTCGAGTTGCTCGCGCTGCACGCGGATGCGGTCGCGCTCGACGAGCGTGCGTCCGAGTTGCGCCTCGGCCGTGCGGTTGCGTAAAGGCAAGCTGAGTTGCACGCCGACGCGAAAGTTGTTGAAGCGGTTCGCGCCGAGGTTGGCGATTGACTGGCCGTAGCCGCCGACGAGCGTGTCGGGGAGCGTCTGCGCGGGCGCAGCGGGCAACGGGTCGAGGCCGTTCAGAGTGGAGAGTTGATTGATGCGCGCGCGCAGTTGATCGTTCGTCGCGCTGAACGGGTTGACGCTCGTCGCATCGAACCCGCCCGCGAGGCCGACCGCGCCGTACGTGCCGACGAGATCAACCTGCGGCTTCGTCGCCTCGCGCGCGAGCCGCTGGTCGAGCAGATTGATCTCGCGCTGAACGTCCGACTGTTGCAGTTCGGGACGCGCCGTGAGCGCGGCCTGCATCGCGTCTTCCAGCGCGACGGCGGGCGGATGCACGTCCACCGTGTCCGTCGGCACGAGCGCGACCCGCCACACTTCCGACTGCCGGTTCTCCGCGATCAAATTTTTGAGCGCGTTCTCCGCGCGCCCCACCTCATCGAGCGCGACGTAGACGTTCTGCTCGAAGTTCGCCACCTGCGCCTCGGCCGCCACAATGTCGATTGGCGCGAGTTGCCCTTCGGCGACGAGGCGGCGGTTGTGTTCGAGTTGGGTGCGCGCATCGCGCGCCGAGTCGCGCTGGATTTGCAGGTTGCGCAGGGTGAAAACCAAATCCCAGTAGGCGCGCTGCACCCCGGTGATCGTCTCGATGGCGCGCTGGCGAAACTGCGCGTCGGTCAGGCTCAAATTCTTCTTGGCGATCTCGATCTGTCGGCGCGGGGCGTCGAAGCCGCGACCGCGCAGGAGCGGCTGCGCGTAGGTGAACGAGAAGGCCGTCGGGTATTGCGGGTTGAGCGCGGAGAAGAGACTGTTGGTCGTCTGTCGGCTGCTCGAAAAGTCGAAGCGGTAGTTGCCGCCCGCCGCCGGGGTCAGACCCTCGAAGCGCATCGTGCCGCCGAAGCCGGAGGTCGTGACCGCGCCGCCCTCGCCGCCGCTCAGGAAACTCGCGACGGGCGTCTTGTTGCGTTCGTAAAAAGTCGTGGTGTTGAAGCGCGGATCATACACCCCGCGCGCCGCGGTCAAGTCGAACTCGGCGGCGCGCACGTTGGTGCGCGCCACTTCGATGTCCTTTCCGTTCTGCAAGGCGAGTTCGATGGCCTCGCGCAAGGCGAGCGGCCGCTGCTCGGACATGTTGACGCCCACGCGTTCGAGCACGGGCAACGTCGCGCCGAGCGTCGCGCGGTAATCCGGCGCGACCGGCGGCACGGCGAGCGACGACTCGGCCGGAGCGTTCGACTGAACGACGACCGGCGGCTGTTGCTGCGGCGACGACAGAGGGACTTGCGTTTCACCCGCCGCCGGTGCAATCGCCCCCGTCAACTGCGGCGTCGCAAGCGGCGGCGGCGCAGTGATCGGCTGCGGCGACGCGAGCGGCGTTACAACAGGAGTCGGCTGCGTCGTCGAGGTCGGCTGCGTCGCAGGGGTCGTCTGCGTCGTCGGCGCGAGGTTTGGTAAAGGCGTCGGCGCGACGACCGGCAGCGGCGTCGGCATGGGCGTCTGAGCCGGAACGGGCGTCGCCTGCGGCTGCGCGTTCGCCGGGTCTTGCACGGCCGCGCGCTGCGACGCCTGCGGCTGTTGCGATTGCCGCGACGACGACGCCGAAGATGCGACCGTGAGCGTGCCCATCAATGGCACGTCCGCCGACTGCACTTGCGACGACGCCGACGCGGGTTGCGCGACCGCCGCCACGTTCGAATCTTGCCGCGCGACCGCTTGTTGCTGCTGCGCCGATGCCGTCGTCGTCGCGGCCGTCAGGCCACAGGCGAGGAGAAGCGCGGGCGCGAAAAACTTTTTCGTCAAGTGTTGATTCATGAGTCCGAACCGCAAATCTAAAATTCCCTTGTGTCCTTAAAACTTATTGGTGAGCGTCCCGGCCGCCGCGGCCGTGCGCCGCCGCGCCCACGCGAACGCGCCGCCGATGCCGCCCGCCGCCCGCCCGAACAGGCGCGCGCGGCTGAGATCGTCGAACAGCGAGTAGAAGACCGGCACGGCGAGGAGCGTCAACAGCAGACACAAACTTTGCCCGCCGACGACGAGCACGCCGATGGAGCGGTTCGTGCCCGAACCCGGCCCGCTGGAAATGACGAGCGGCATCATGCCCGCGACGAGCGCGATGGTCGTCATCAAGATCGGGCGCAGGCGGTCGCGGTTCGCCTGTATGATCGCGTCGAACCTGTCCAAGCCCTTCGCGCGCAGTTCGTTCGTGTGATCGATCTGCAAGATGGCGTTCTTCTTCACGACGCCGAACAAGAGCAGCAGGCCGAGGCCGGAGAAGATGTTGACCGTCTGCCCCGTCAAGAGGAGCGAGAGGATGCCGAACGGGATGGCGAGCGGCAGCGTCAAGAGGATCGTCACCGGGTGGATGAACGACTCGAACTGCGCCGCGAGCACCATGTACATGAAGATGAACGAGAGCGTGATGGCGATGAGGAAGTATTGCCCCGCGCGCCCCAACTCTTTCGAGCGGCCGACGAGTCCCGTCTGGTAGCCCGCTTCGAGGTTCATCCCCTGCACGACGTTGTTCAACTCGGCGAGCACGGCCGACTGTGAGCCGCCCGGCGCGACGTTGGCCGTCAAAGTCACCTGCCGCTGCCGGTTCAAACGATCAATCGCCGACGGGCCGCTGCCCTCTTCGATCCGCACGAGGTTATCCAAACTGACCCAGCCGAGTTTCGCCGAACTGGCGAACAGTCTCTCTAAATTTTCCTTGCTCGCGCGCGCGTCGCTGATGGCGCGCAGGCGCACGTCGTACTGATCCGTGCCCTGGTTGAACGTGGAAACTTTCTGCCCCGCCACCATCGTGTTGAGAGACTGCGCGATGTCGCCGACTTTGACGCCGAGGTCGGCCGCGCGCGCGCGGTCAATCTGGATGCGCAGTTCCGGCTTGCCCGCGATGAGCGACGAGTCAACGTCAACCACGTCGCGGATCGTGTGCATCCGCTTGAGCAGTTCCTCTGAATACTTCGTCAGCGTTTGCAGATCGGGGCCTGCGATCATGTACTGGATGTCGGCGTTGCGCTGGCCGCCGCCGGAGATGGCCTGCACCTGCCCGATGTTCGTGCGGAGTTCGGGCGGGTAGTTCTTCAACAGTTCGCGCGCCTTGACCATCAACTGGGTCTGCGACAGATCGCGCTCGCCGAGCGGTGAGAGACGGACGTAGATGTTCGCGCTGTTGACGAGTTGCTGGCGGTCGCCGCCGATGGTGACGAGCGTGTCGGAGACGCCGGGCAGCGTGCGCACGTCCGTCGCGATGCGTTCGACCAACGTCGAAGTGGCCGCGAGCGTCGAGCCTTCCGGCGCGCGCATGTTGATCTCGAACTGCGATTGATCGTCAACGGGGAGGAAGTTTTTGCCGACGAACATAAACAGCGGCACGATGCTCAAAATCACCAGCACGCACAGGCCGACAATCGCCCAGCGGTGCGACATTGACCACTTGAGCATCGCCGTGTACGCGCGATCCACCGGGCGGTAGAAACGCCCTTCCTTCGAGTTGTGCGCCTTGCTCTTCTCTTCGGCGCGCGGCGCATCCGCTTCGCCGCCGTCCTCTTCATTCGCCGCGCGCGCATGCATCACCGCCAGCGGCGTGTGCTTCGCCTCGTCGCCTTCCATCCACTTGCCCATCTCTTCGCGGGCAACCTCATCGTGCGCTTGACGCTCCGGCGCGCCCGCCACCACGCGCGATTCGTCTGCGAGCAGAGCCGACGCGTCGCCCTCGGAAGGCACGCTCCCGACGCCGGGCGAGACGCTCTGGCGTTTCTTAGGTTTGATGAAACGCGCGGCGAGCATCGGCGTCAGCGTGAACGAAACTATCAGCGAGACGGCGACGGCGAACGAGGCTGTCAGCCCGAACGAAGACATGAAGCGGCCGACGATGCCGCCCATGAAACCGACCGGCAGAAACACCGCGAGCAAGCTCAGCGTCGTCGCCATGACGGCCAGACCGATCTCTTTCGTCCCTTCAATCGCCGCTTGAAACGGCGGCATGCCCTTCTCTTCGATGAAGCGGTAGATGTTTTCCAAAACGACGATGGCGTCGTCGATCACGATGCCGACCATCAGCGTCAGCGCGAGCATCGTGATCATGTTCAGCGTGTAGCCGAGCGCGGCCATCAGGCCGAACGTGGCGATGATCGAGGTCGGGATGGCGAGTCCGGCGATGATCGTCGAACGGAAGTTCCAGAGGAAGACGAAGACGACGACGGCGGCGAGGAAGCTGCCCTCGATCAAGTGTGTCTGGATGGACTCGACCGCCGCCTTGATGAAGATGGACGAGTCGCCGATGACCTGCGTGCGGACGTTTGCGGGCAGCGTCGGCTCGATCTCTCTGAGCCGCGCCTTGATCTCGTCGGCGACGGCCACGGTGTTCGTGCCCGACTGCTTGGCGACGATGAGCGTTACGGCCGGTTCGCCGTTGAGGCGCGCGCTGGTGCGCAGTTCCTCCGAGCCGTCTTCGGCGTAACCGATGTCGCTGAGTTTGACCGCGTAGTTGCCGCGCGTCGAGATGGCGACGTGGTTGAAGTCCGAAGGGTTCGTGATGCGACCCAGAGTGCGCACGGTGAGTTCGCGCGCGCCTTCGTCCACGCGCCCGCCGGGCACTTCCATGTTCTGCTGGCGCACGGCCGCCGCCACTTCCGGCACGGTCACGTTGAAGGCGCGCATCTTGTCGGGGTCGAGTTTGAGTTGAATCTCGCGGCGCGAGCCGCCGACGATGGTCACGTTGCCGACGCCGTTGATGCTCTCGATGCGCTCCTTGATCTGCTTGTCGGCGATCTCCGTCACTTCGCGCAAACTGCGCGGCGCGCTGACGGCGATGCGCAGGACGGGCGCGGCGTCCGTGTCGAGTTTCTGGATGACAGGCTCTTCCGAAGTCTCCGGCAGGTCGGGCACGACGAGGTTGATCTTGTCGCGCACCTCCTGCGCCGCGATGTCTGCGTTCTTGTCGAGAAGGAACTGGACGAAGACCTGCGAGACGCCTTCGACGGAGGTCGAGCGCAGTTCGTCAATGCCGCTGATGGTGTTGACGGCGGCCTCGATCTTGTCCGTGATCTCAGTCTCGATCTCGCGGGGCGACGCGCCGGGGTTGACCACCGTGATCGTGATCGTCGGGAAGTCAATCTTCGGGAACAGATCAACGCCGAGGGAGAAGAACGAGAAGATGCCCACCACCGTCAGAGACAGGATCAGCATCGTCGCGAAGACGGGGCGGCGGACACAAATTTCAGCTAGTTTCTGCATGATGCCTCAGCATTAGCATTGCGGATTTCGGAATGCGGATTGCGGATTAGAAATCCTGTTGTCTTTGTAATC
>JAUZFQ010000087.1 GCA_030838445.1 Pyrinomonadaceae bacterium
CACGCTGTATCCGTGCGTTGCGACGCGCCGTTGACTTGTTCGTGCGCTGCTACAACTCACGTCAACTGAGGAAGCGCAAGTACCCACAATACCCTTCATCCCTTGCAACTTTCATTTAGACACTCCCAAGAAATTGAGCAGTAACCGGTAAGCAGTAAGAAATGACTTTTAACTGCTCACCGCTCACTGCTCACTACTCACTACTTCTTAACGCTTCCCGCAGGCGACGGATTTGGTCGGCGTGGTCGTGCGCGTGGGCGGCGTAGACTTTGAGCCATGTGTCGGCGGTGTAGCGCGGGTGTTCGGGGTGCGTGCCTTCGCGCGCCCAGTCCGCGTCGGACATGTGTGCGAGGACTTGGGCGGTCGTGGCGCGCGCGGCGCGGAAGGCGTCGAGGGCGGGGGCGATGTCCCGCTCGTTGTAGTTGAGCCGCACGGCGTAGGCGTCCTGATCGTAAGCCTGAATGGCGGGGCGGTCTTCGGAGAGGATTTGGCGCAGGCGGATCGCGCCGCGCATTTCGCTGTCGGCGAGATGCTGGACGATCTCGCGCGCGCTCCACTTGCCGGGGAGGGGGCGGGCGGACAGTTGTTCGTCGGGGAACCCGGCGAGGGCGCGCTGCACCTCGTCGAAGCCGGACTCGTATCGCGCGATCAGTTCGCGTCTGTCGGCGGAAGTCATGGTCGTTTACCTCTTCTCAAAAAGTTGGGCGAAACGTGGGTGCGAGAGCCGCGGGCGGCCACGCCGGAACGGCACGGTGACACGTAGCCGGGGCGCGCTGCGAGGGCTGACGGGCGGGCGGCGTGCGCGCCCGCGCCGGACGAATCCGTAATCCTTATAGCCGCTGGGGAAAGCTGTTGCAAGGTCTTCGTCGTCTCGCTCCCGTCGGCGTGGGCGGGGCGCGTGCGCGGGGCAACTTATTGCTTGAGTTTGTAACGGTTATCCTGCTATATTCTCAACAGTCGGAGGCGCAGTGTGCTTCCGGTATGTTGTGTTACATAGTGATCCCACAGGTTCCTGCGCTAAAACTACAGCCCCAGATGTCAACTAAACCCGCTGCCAACACTCCGCGCGCCAAAGAAGCAGAAGGCGAAGAGCCGGAATCTGTTGACCGCAAACTGGCGCTCCTCGTCATCGAAGACGACGAGAACATTTCGACCGCGATCACGGAATATTTCTCGAAAACGGGCTATAACGTGAGGAGCGCGGCCGATGGCGTAGCGGGCGTCGAGTCGGCTTTGCAGGATCACCCGGACGCGATCATCCTCGACCTGATGCTGCCGAAAATGGACGGCCTCGCCGTCTGCCGCGAACTCAGGGAGAAAGCCCCGTACATCCCGATCCTCATGTTGACCGCGAAGGACGACGTGGTGGACAAGGTGCTCGGCCTGGAGATGGGCGCGGACGATTACATCACCAAGCCCTTCAACCTGCGCGAACTCGACGCGCGCATCAAGAGCGTGCTCCGTCGCGTGCAGGCCGCCTCACGCACCCAGAGCGGCGGCGACGAAGCGCCCATCATGCGCGGCAAACTCCGCATTGACCCGGCGAAGCGCGAAGTGACGGTTGGCGACCGACCCGTCGAACTGACCCCGAAAGAGTTTGAACTACTGCGGCTCTTCGCCTCGAACCCCGGCCGCGTGTTCCCGCGCAAGTACCTCTTGGAGAAAATCTGGGACTACTCCTACGAAGGTTACGACCGCACCATTGACTCGCACATCAACCGCCTGCGAGCCAAGATCGAAGACAACCCGGAGAACCCGCAGATGGTCATCACCGTCTGGGGCATCGGGTACAAGTTTAGCGACGAGCAGCGGTAATTTTCGCCGCCGCCCGCCGCGCTCCCGTCAGGTTCATTCCCAACGTGCTGCCGAGGCCAAACTACAGCAAGGCCGATCAGCGCGACATCAACTAAAAATCCAACGCACGCAATCGGGTCGAAACGCACAGACGTTTCACCCGCCGCCCTCTCACCCTTCACAGATCTCTAACCCGATTGCCCACGCGAAACTCACGCGCGCGAGATTCATTACGAGTCTCGCCGAACTTCCCGAACCGAAGGTTGAAAGCCATGCGCAATTTCAGTCACAAAATTTCCCGCCGCGCCCGCGTCGCCACGGCCGGCGTGTCGCTCGCCGTCGCCGCCGCACTCTTCCCGCTCGTCGCCCCGCAGGCGCAACACCCGAAAGAATCGGGCGTCAACGTGACGGGCGTCTCGACGCGCGCGCGCGGATCGGACGCGGTCGTCTCCATCGCCGCCGACGGGCCGCTCACGCGCGCCCAGACGTGGCAAGACTCGGAGGGCTTTCACATCGTCGTCTACAAGGGGCGGGGAAATTTCGGCGGCGTGCCGCGCGGGGTGAAGGTGCGGCGCGTTGGCGAGTCGCTGGAATTCGTCGTGCCGGTCAAGCCCGGCGGCAGCGTCTATGTCCAGCCGCGTTTCAACAACCTCGACCTCGTGGTCGGCGGCGGTTTGCACACGGGCGGAACGACGGCGGACGAGTCGCGCGAGAATCAGTCGGCGCAGACTTCGCGCGCCGCCGAACGCCAGCAGCAGCGTGAGGCCGAGCGCGCGGCGCGTGCGGCGGCGAAGTCGCACGCGGCGACGGGCGAGCAGACGGAGTCAGCCGGTCAACCAAAAGAATCTATCGTCTCCGCGCGCAACGAGCGTGCGAAAACGAACTTGACGCCCGCGCTTCCGCCGCCCGCCGTGTTGAAGTTCCCGGCGACGAATGCGACGCAGACGGCGACGATCAATCAGGCGACGAACGGCGTTGCCGCCCCTAACGCGACGAACGGTGTCGCGGCCGCACAGACAGTCGTAGGGGGCGCGGCGATGAACGGGTCGGCGTCGAATCAGGCGCAGGTTGTCGCCCCGGTCGCACCTCCGCCCGCCGCGATGCAGGTGCAAATTTCTGATGCGAGCGACGGCGGTTCGATGAAGCGCATGCTCGTCGTGTTGTCGGTCTGCTTCTCGACCGGGCTGGCCGCCTTCATGTTCATCTTCCTGCGCTCGCGTCGCAAGACGGCGACGCCCGGCGCGTCGGCGGTCGTGAGCCGCGAGACGAAAGAGACGTCGGACGCGGTGGTTGAGTTCGAGGGCGAAGCCCACGCCGTTGACAAGCGCAAGGGCGAGCGCCGCAAGGAAGCGCGACGCGCCGACGAAAAGCAGACGCTCGTGCTCGCGTCGGCCGCCAACACGCAGACGCAGGCGCTTGAGAAGCCGGAGCGCAAGTCGTCCGCGCCCGTCCACATCAACGTCCCGGCCGTGATGTTCGGCGCGTACCAGATCGAACAGGAAGTGGAGAAACTCGTCGGCGGTCAGCCGCACCGCATCGAGGTCTTGGCCTCGCGCGCGGCCGACGACCGGCGCGCCATCGAAGCCTCTCTGCTCAAAGCCCTCCACTCGAACACGCTCGGCCAGCCGGAACGCGAGCGGGCGCGTTACGCGCTCGAAGAGTATGGCTTCGTCGCACGCCACAGCGCGGCGGTGTTGCTTGCCCCGGACGCCTACGAGCGTTCCTCTGCGGCGCGTTCGCTCGGCGCGATGCGTTCGCGCGCGTCGCTGCCGTTTTTGTTGGAAGCGCTCTACGACGGCGAGCAGATCGTCTGCACGGAAGTCGTCAAGAGTCTCGGCGCGCTCGGACTGCCCTCGGCCATCGGCGCGCTGCTCGACATGTCGCGGCGTCACCCGGAACTGCCGCCCGCGCTGCTCGGCCGCGCGCTCAGCGCGTGCTCGGTTGATTGCCTGAATATGGAGACGGGCGAGGGCGGCGATTCGTTCGCGTATCACGAACCCGCGATTGATCCGTTCACGGGCGAGATCAGGGGACTCGAACCTGTCGCGGCCGTCGAGCAACTGCCGGAGTGGATGGAGGACGACAGCCTCGCCGACGCGCTCGAACGTCTCGACAGCGCGGACGTGGAAGCGCGCGTCGCGGCGGCGCAGCAACTCGCGCAGTTCCAGGTGCAGCGTTCGGTGGAAGCCCTCACGTCGCTCGCCGCGAACGACCGCGACGGGGCGGTGCGCGCGGCGGCCGTCACGAGCCTCGGCAACATCGGCCACGAGTCGGTCTTCCCGTCCGTGTTGATCTCGATGGCGGACGAGGCGCGCGAAGTGCGCGCGGCCGCAGCACGCGCCCTCTCGCGTCTCAGCTTCGACCGCGCCGACGCCTACGTGCGCGTGTTGGAAACGGCCGATGCTGTCACGCTCAGGCATCTGGCGTCGGCATGCGTCGGCGCGGGGCTGGCGAAACAGGCTTTGAGTCGTCTGGCGAGCGAGGACAGGCGGCAGGCTTATGAAGCCTTCTCGCTGCTGTCGGTGGTGGCGAAGGGCGGACAGTCCGACTTGATCCTGCGCGTGGTCGAGGAGCATCAAGACTTGAACATGCGACTGGCCGCCGCGCGCCTGCTCGGCCTGATGGGCGATGCGGAACTCGACGCGCGCCTGCGCCGCGTGGCGCTCGGCGCGAACGCGCCGGAGAAGTTGCGCACGGCCATTCTCGAAGCCATCTACCGCGGCGAGCCGCATGGGGTTGCGGGCGAGGTCGTCGGGGCGAATTGATGATGACAAGAGCGCGCCCGCTATAGCATAATGCCGCGTTACAACTTGTCCCTGACTCGCTCGACTCTTGCCCCTGAGTGCTATAAGCAATGCGTCAAAACAAACAATCGGTCTCGCTCCCCGTCAACTTCCGGCGCTGGCTCGTCGTCGCCTGCGTCGCCTGCCTCTTCGGCCTCGTCGCCGTCGCCCACTTGGAACGCGCGCGCGCGCAGCAACCCGCCGCGACGCCCGCCCAGAAGTCGCGTACCAAACGCATCACGCCCCTGCGCACGAGCGACACGACGGACGGCTCGCGCGTCACGATCACGTCCGACGCCGAACTCAACGACTACTCGGCCTATCGTAGCGGCGACCGCTTCATCGTCGTCGTCCCGCAGGCGGAAGGCGCGGGCGCGGGCGGCGCGCGCGGGCGCGGCTTCGAGGGCGCGCAGGTCGAACGACGCGGCAAAGATTTAGTCTACACGTTCAAACTTCAACCCGGCGCGACCGCGCGCGTCAACCAACGCTTCAACCGACTCGACGTGCAGTTCAGCGCGGGGAAAGGCGCGAACGCAAACACGGCGAACGCCAAACCGTCGCCCACGCCCACGCGGCGCACGCTGGCCGAAGAGGCTGGCATCACGAAGCCGCCCGCGAACGTCAACGCGCAGCCCACGCCCGACACGCGCCGCACGCCCGACGCGAACGCCAACGCCGCGCTCGCGACCGCAGCCACGCCTTTCACCAACGCGACGCCGAGCGTCGCTACACCCACGCCCGCGTTGACGCCGCAACCCGGCGCAACCGTCACGCCCGCGCTCACCGCGACGCCCGGCGCGGATCAACTCGCGCAGGCGCAGCAGACCGTCGCCCCGCCCACTTCGATCACGACGGGCGCGCCGTCAACCACGACACCGACCTCCGTCGGCGCGGTCGTCACGCGCAACTGGCCTTGGCTGCTCGCCGCGCTGCTCGCCGTCGGTATCGGTCTCTTCTTCGTCTCGCGTCTCGGCGGCCGCGACCGCGATCAGGGCAGGACGCTCCCGCCCTCCGGCAAGAAACCCGTCGCCGTTAAAGAGACGAAGACGCCCGAACTGAAACCCTCCTCCGCCGCAACCACGGCCGCGACCAAGGCCACGACCACCGGGGCGACCGGCGGCGCAATCGGCGGCACGGCCACTGGCGCGACCGCCGCAACCGGAGCGACCCCTGCAACGGGCGCGACCTCCGCCACAACTAGCGCGACCGGCGCGACCACTGCCACAACCGGAGCGACCGGAGCGAGTGCTGCCACAACCGGCGCGACCTCCGCCAGTGGTGGCGCGGCTGCTACAGGGGCGACCGCGGCGACGGCTGCGTCCCTCGCGGCTTCCGGCAAGCTGTCGAAGAAAAAGAAGAAGAAGATTGAGAAGGCGAAACGCCTCGCGGCCGAGAACGAAACGAAGTCGGGCGGCTCGAAGGCTGCCACGACGACGGGCGCGGCGACGACTGCGACGGATGCGACAACAACAACCGGCGCGTCAACCAATAGCGCGACGACAACAACCACGGACACGGGCGCAATCATAGCGGGCGGCGCGATTGCCGCGACGGGCGCGATCATCGCCGGGGCGAGTGCTGTCGGCGGCGCGGCCGCGGAGAGCGAGGCCGCCGAGACGAAGGCCATCGAAGTGTCGGCGGCGGAAACGAAGGCCGCCGAACCGCCGGTCGCCTTCGATCCCGAACGCATCGAGAGCGAGATCAAAAAGTTACTCGCGGGCGAGAGCT
This sequence comes from Pyrinomonadaceae bacterium, assembly GCA_030838445.1. GTDB lineage: Bacteria > Acidobacteriota > Blastocatellia > Pyrinomonadales > Pyrinomonadaceae > JAIVJZ01. Next base: position 6,306 of record JAUZFQ010000087.1, read on the forward strand.
ACGACGAGGGCGTCATCAACGCGACGGACGAAGGCACGCGCCAACTCGTCTCGGCCGAATTGATGCAAGCCGTCGCCGGTCGCAACGCCGCGCGACAGGAGCACGCCCGCACGGCCTTCCTCAAGCACGGCTATTTCGAGGAGGCCACGCGCTCGCTTCAATCCGCCGAAGCCCCCGGCGAACGTGCCGCCGCCGCGCGCACGCTCGGCATGCTCGGCGACCGCAACGCGACGCCGCATCTCACCGCCGCGCTCGAAGACCCCGCCGCGGACGTGCGCCGCACGTCGGTCGAGGCGTTGGCCGAACTGCGCGACCCCGCGGCCGTCGGCGCGCTCGAAGCGCTGCGCTGGCGCGAAACGTCGCGGCAAGTGCCGCGCACGCTCATCCAACGCGCCATCGAAGCGAGCAAGGTTGAAGAGGAAGAGGCCGCCGCTGTTACCGCGTCCGAAGTTGAAGACGACACGCCGACGCTCGTCACGAACGGGAGCACGGCCGCCGCGTTGGCCGAAACGCAAAAGGCCGGAACGACCGGGGCCGAAGCGATAGCGACGACGACAAGCGAGACGTCAACGAGAAAGTCTGCGACGCAAGAGACGTTGGCGGGCGATGCGTTGGCGGGCGAGAGGCCGACGAAAGAAGTCGAACTCGTCTACGCGAACCCGTTCGGCGGGGAAATGAATGAGTTGACTGCGGAGTCTGTGAGCGCCGACGCGGAAGAGGACGAGGCGACGGTCGAAGACTTGACGGTCGAGTCGGCATCTCTGTCCACGAAGGAGACTATCGCGCCCAAAGCTCCGGTCGCGGTTGCAGAGACCACGACGGTTGAAGAAGCGGCGACGGTCGCGGAAACGGCGTCGGTCGAAACGATCAAGGCCGACGAAGGGACGCCGTTTGCCGAAGCCGCGGGGACGAAGAATTTCGCGTTCACCGCCCCCCAGGTCGAACCCGCGCCCGCGTCGGAAGAGGCGACGGCAGAAGTTGAAACCGGGACGGTCGAGGCGTCCGTCGCTGCCGCCGAAGAGACGCCCATCGCTCCCGCAGAAGAGGCGTCCGTCACTCACGTCGAAAGCGATCTCGCCGCGACCCTCGCGGCGAAAGAAGCGAGTCTCATCGAAGCGCGGCGTCACGAAAGCGAACTGGCGGCAAGCACGGAGGCGACCGAAGTCGTCGAGTCGCCCGCCGCGTCAACTGCCGACATCGTGCCTCCCGCCTCGTTCGACATCGTTGCCGGGGCAGACACGGCGGCGACCGAGTTGGACACCGAGACGCAGCCCGTCTATCGCTCCGACTTCGCCGCGGGCAGCGGTCGCCCCGCCGCGGGCGACGACGATTGGATCGATCTCGACGCCGACGAGCAGGGCGTCACGATTCAACAGATCGAACCCGCCGCGCCGCCCGCTGAACCGCTCGGCACTTTCTACGCGGAGGGCGCGGGCGAGTGGTCTGCGACGCCCGCGCCGGATGCGCCCGTATCGCGCCTCGACGAGACTGCTTCGCTGTTCGACACGTTGGAGGTCGAAGCGTTTGAGACGAACGCCATCGAACTCGCGCCGGTCGTCATAGAGTCGCCGCGCGTGGAGTCAGTTCGCAACGAAGACGCGGAGACGAAGCCGCTCACCTTCGGGCGACTCACGAAGGCCGCGGCCGAGGAAGTGCCACTGCCGCCGCGCGAAACTGAGGTGGTGAAAGCCGAGAAGGGCTTGAGTCTCGCCGACGGCTCGGACGAAGACACCTATTCGATCATCCCGAAGGGCATCCAACTGCGTCTCACGAGCGAAGACGCGAGCGAGCGCGCCGCGAGCGTCCTCGCGCTCTCGCGCCTGAACACGGACGAAGCCTTCAACCAAATCTGCGCCGCCTTCGACGACCCCGCCGAAGAGGTGCGCAACGCCGCCGCGCGCGCCATCTACGACTTGAACGAAGACCGCGCAGACTCCTTCACGCGCGCCCTGCGCGAGTCGCCCGTCGAGCGTCGCCGTCAGATCGGAGCCGCGCTCGCCGGTTCAGGTCTCGCAGAGGAGGCCATCGGCAATCTCACGGGCGAGAGCCGCGACAAGACCTACGACGCCTTCTCTTTGCTGTTCCTGATGGCGAAGGCGGGCGAGGTCGCGCCGCTCATTCGCGCCATCGAGAGCCATCACGACAACGAGGTGCGCCTCGCCGTCGTGAAACTGCTCGCGCTCTCCGGTCAGCAGGAAATCCTTCCTTCGTTCCGCCGCCTCGCCGTGCGCGGTTCGCTTCCGACCGAAGTGCGCTCGGCCGTGATGGAGGCCATCTACCAGATCAGCAGCCAGCCGAACGCGCCCACGCCGACGGCCTGAATGAATTGAGACTGTCAACTGCGACAGCCACACATTGACCGAGCGGGAGAGGCGTTAACCATGCGCCGCCCGCTCGTTTTTTTGGCGCGAAAGCGACCGGAGCGTGCTTCGTCCTTTCGCGTCCGTCCTGAAGCACGCGCCACCACTTCCACCACACACACAAGAAAACTTATGACTAACGGAGCACCAGAAACTTACCTGATCGGGATTGACGTTTCGCACTATCAGGGCGCGGTCAACTGGCCTGAGGTGAAGGGCGCGGGCTGCGCTTTCGCTTTCGCCAAGGCGACCGAAGCAACCTCCATCGTCGATCCGGAGTTCGCGGCGAATTGGAGCGGCATGAAAAGCGCGGGACTCGTGCGCGGCGCGTATCACTTCTTTCGCCCGGAGCAGGACGCCGTCGCGCAGGCCAACCACTTCCTGCAAGTCGTTCAACTCGAACCGGGCGATCTCCCGCCGGTCATTGACATCGAACTGAACGACGGCGTGACGGGCGGCGCGCTCATCGCCGGAGTCGGCAACTGGATTGACACGGTTGCCGAGGCCACGGGCATGACCCCGTTGATCTACACCGCCGCTTACTTCTGGAACGAGTACATGAACGACGGGTTCGGCAAGTTCCCGCTCTGGCTCGCGCACGACACCAACGCGCCCACGCCCCAACCGCTCCCGAACGGCTGGACGAACTGGACGTTCTGGCAATACTCGCAGAGCCTCGCCATCCCCGGCGTCCCCGGCGCGGCCGATCACAACCGCTTCAACGGCGCACAGAGCGACTTGCAAGCTCTCACCAAGCAAGCGACATGAAAGGGATGAAAGGAAGGGATGAGGGATGAACGCGGAGCTGTTCTTTGTCCGTGGTCAGTGGTCAGTTGCATGTGGTTATCATCCGAGTCGCTAAAGATTGAATTGAACAACTGACTACTGACCACGGACCACGGACCACGGACAACAGACAGCCTTCCTTTCATCCTTCATCCCTTTTTGAGCTTGCGCCCGCGTCGGGGTATCCTACGCCTATGCCTTTTCAGCTTCGTTCAGATTTCACCCCGCAGGGCGATCAACCGCAGGCCATCGAAGCGCTCGTGCGCGGCCTCGATGAAGGCCAGAAACATCAAGTGCTGCTCGGCATCACCGGCAGCGGCAAGACCTTCTCCGTCGCCTCTGTCATCCAGCTCACCCAACGCCCGACGCTCGTCATCGCCCACAACAAGACGCTCGCCGCGCAGTTGTATCAAGAGTTCAAAAACTTCTTCCCCGAAAACTCCGTCGAGTATTTCGTCTCCTACTACGACTACTACCAGCCGGAGGCTTACGTGCCCGCCGCCGACATGTACATCGAGAAAGAGGCGACCATCAACGAGGAGATTGACCGCCTCCGCCTCTCCGCGACGCGCGCCCTCTTCGAGCGGCGCGACGTGATCGTCGTCGCCTCCGTCTCTTGCATCTACGGCCTCGGCGACCCGGACGCTTACTACAACATGCTCCTCTTCGTCGAGCCGGGCATGAAGATGTCGCGCGACGCGCTCGTCCAGAAACTCGTCGAGTTGCAGTACGAACGCTCCGACATCGAGTTCGACCGCGGCAGTTTCCGCGTGCGCGGCGACGTGGTGGAAATCTTTCCGAGTTATCAAGAGCAGGCTTACCGCATCGAACTGTGGGGCGACGAGATTGATTCCATCTCCACCATTGACCCGCTGCTCGGCGAAGTCTTGCACAAGCACACCTCGCGCCTGCCGATCTACCCGAAGACGCACTACGTCATGTCGAAGCCCACCATCAAGCGCGCGATCAAGACGATCCGCGACGAGTTGAACTGGTGGGAGCCGAAGCTGATCGGCGAGGGCAAACTCGTCGAGGGGCAGCGACTTCATCAACGCACGATGTATGACCTTGAGATGATCAAGGAGATGGGCTTCTGCCGCGGCATCGAAAACTACTCGCGCCACCTGACGGGCAAGAACCCCGGCGACCCGCCGCCGACACTCTTGGACTATCTGCCGCGCGACACGATGGTCGTGATTGACGAATCGCACCAGACCGTCCCGCAGGTGCGCGGCATGTTCAACGGCGACCAGTCGCGCAAGCGCACGCTCGTCGAGTACGGCTTCCGCTTGCCGTCGGCGCTCGACAACCGCCCGCTCAACTTCGACGAGTTCAACGAGCGCATCGGTCAGGTCATCTACGTCTCGGCCACGCCCGGCCCTTACGAGTTGACGAAATCCGGCGGCGAAGTCATCGAACAGATCATTCGCCCGACCGGCCTGACTGACCCGATTGTGATCGTGCGCCCCGTCAAAGGGCAGATTGACGATCTCCTAGAAGAGTGCCGCCTGCGCGCCGAACGCAACGAGCGCGTGCTCGTCACCACGCTCACGAAAAAGATGTCGGAAGACTTGACCGAGTATTTCACGGAGGTCGGCGTCAAAGTGCGCTATCTCCACTCGGACATCGAGACGCTCGAACGCATCAAAATCTTGCGCGACCTGCGCCGCGGCGAGTTCGACGTGCTCGTCGGCATCAACCTTCTGCGCGAGGGGTTGGACTTGCCCGAAGTTTCCCTCGTCGCGATCCTCGACGCCGACAAGGAAGGTTTCCTGCGCTCCGAGTCGTCGCTCATCCAGACCATCGGCCGCGCCGCGCGCCACTCTTCGGGCACGGCGATTCTGTACGCCGACCGCATCACCGATTCCATGAAGCGCGCGATTGACGAGACCGAGCGACGCCGCACCATCCAGCAGGAGTACAACGCGGAGCACGGCATCACGCCGCAGACGATCATCAAACCTATCGACGCCACGCTCGTCACCGCCTACGAGGCCGACTACTTCAAAGTGCCGCTCGAACTCGAAGCCTTCGAGGAGTATTCGCGCGACAAAATTGACGGCACCATTGCCCGCCTCGAAGCAGAGATGCGCCACGCCGCCAAGTCCATGGAGTTTGAACGCGCCGCCGAACTACGTGACCGCATCAAGTACCTGCGCGAGCGCGAGCTGACGATGACGTGAGAACAGTGACGTGAGAACAGTGACAAGTGACGAGTGACGAGTGACAAGAGAAGACAAGTAAATCGTGAATCGTCAATCGTTAATAGACAAAGACAGTTTTCCTTTAGTGGCGATTCACGATTCGCCAGTCACGGTTGACGCTTCCAGTCTTTAACTCGTCACTCGTCACTTGTCACTCGTCACTTAAAAATATGTTGAATAAGTCTAAGCCGGACGAGATGCAGTCGTATCTCGCGGACGCGAGCAACCTCGCGGGCGGGCACGCGGCGAGCGTCGTGTTTCCCGAAACGGCGGAAGAGGTGGCGGCCGTGTTGGCTGATGCTTCTCGTGACGGCGTTCCCGTCACGGTGTCGGGCGCGGGGACGGGCGTCGTGGGCGGGCGCGTGCCGTTCGGCGGGATCGTGCTGGCGACCGACAGGTTGAATCGCATTAAGGAGATCGTGGCCGGGGAACAGGGCGGCGGGCGCGGGACGGTCGAGGCAGGCGTGACGCTCGCGGACTTCCGGCGCGAGGTTGAGGGCAGAGGGATGTTGTATCCGCCCGACCCGACCGAGTGGAGTTGCTACATGGGCGGCACGGTGGTGACGAACGCTTCGGGCGCACGCACGTTCAAGTACGGCGCGACGCGCCCGTACATACGCCGCTTGAAGATCGCGCTCGCGTCAGGCGACCTGCTCGATCTCGCGCGCGGCGAGGTGTTCGCAGACGGAGAGGGGCGTCTGCGAATCCCGCTCGGCGCGGGGCGGGCGGTTGAGGCGCAGTTGCCCGCGTACCGGATGCCGCAGACGCGTAAGCACGCCGCCGGTTATTACGTCGAGCCGGGAATGGACGCCATTGATCTCTTCATCGGGAGCGAGGGCACGCTCGGCGTCGTCGTCGAAATCGAGGCCGCGCTCTTGCCGAAACCGGCGGGCGTCCTCGGCGGCGTCGTCTTTTTCACGGAAGAAGAAAAACTGCTTGCCTTCGTCCGCGCCGCGCGCGAGGCATCGCTCGCCACGCGCGCCAGGCGTGACGAACAACAGGGCGGCGGGTTGGACGCACGCGCGCTCGAATACTTCGACGCCGAAGCACTCGGCTTCCTACGCGGGAAATATCCGAGCATCCCCGGCGGCGCGCAGGGCGCGGTCTTCTTCGAGCAGGAGACGAACGCCGCGTCGGAAGAACAACTGATGGACGCGTGGCTCGCGCTGCTCGAACGACACGAGGCCGCGCTCGACGCCTCCTGGTTCGCCACGGCCGAACGCGATCAAACGCGTCTGCGCGAGTTTCGCCACGCGCTCCCCGTCCTCGTCAACGAGTGGCTCGCGCGCCACGGTCAACGCAAAGTCTCGACCGACATGTCCGTGCCCGACGAAGCGTTCGCCGCCATGCTCCGCTTCTATCAGGAGACCCTGCGCGCGAGCGGCCTGCAATACGTCATCTTCGGCCACATCGGCGACAACCACGTCCACGTCAACATCCTCCCGCGCGATCAAGATCAAGCGACGCAGGCGCGCGAGATTTACGGACGCTTCATCGCCCGCGCCGTCTCGGTCGGCGGCACGATCTCGGCCGAACACGGCGTCGGGAAGATCAAACGCGACTACCTGCGCGCACTCTACGGCGACGATGCCTTACGCCAGATGGCCGCCCTCAAACGCGCCTTCGACCCCGCCTGCATCCTCGGCCGCGGGAACATCTTCGCGGAAGAGTTTTTAAAGCAGTGACGAGTGACGAGTGACGAGTGACGAGTTAAAATCTCTCGTCGCTTCGTGCGCGCCACTCGTTACGCGTCAGTGTTCTTATTCATCACTCGTTAATCGACACTGTTCTTACTGGTCGCTTGTCACTGCTCTTACTGGTTACTGTTCTAACTTGTCACTCGTCACTCGTCACTTGTCACTGTTCTCATATGTTTCGTTTCAACACCGCAGGCGAATCACACGGGCGCGCGCTCGTCGCGATAGTGGAAGGTCTGCCTGCGGGCGTGCCCGTCGAGATCGAGTCGATCAATTGCGAACTCGCGCGGCGGCAGTGGGGCTACGGGCGCGGCGGGCGGATGAAGATCGAGCAGGATCGCGCGGAGATTTTGAGCGGCGTCAGGCATGGACGGACGCTCGGTTCACCCGTCGCCCTGTTGATTGAAAACAAGGATTGGAAGAACTGGACGGAGGTGATGTCGGCGGAGGCGCGCGCGGAGGAGATCGCGCCGGAGAAGTCGCGGCGCGTGAAGCGCCCGCGCCCCGGCCACGCAGACCTCGCGGGCGGGTTGAAGTACGGCACGCGGGATTTGCGCGACGTGCTCGAACGCGCGTCGGCGCGCGAGACGGCGGCGCGCGTGGGCGTCGGCGCGCTGGCGAAACAACTGCTCGCCGCGTTCGGAGTTGAAATCTTGAGCCACGTCGCCCAACTCGGCGGCGTGCCCGCCGCGCCGCTGCGTTTGCAGTGGGATGAGATCGCCGCGATTCCGGATGACGCGCCGTTGCGTTGCGGCGACGCTGAGGCGCAGGCGCGGATGGTCGAGTTGATTGACGAGAAGCGGCGCGAGGGCGACACGCTCGGCGGCGTCTTCGAGGTCGTCGCGCGCGGCGTCGTCGCGGGGCTGGGGGCGCACACGTCCTGGGACGAGAAGTTGGACGGGCGTCTGGCGCAAGCGTTGATGTCCATCCCGGCGGTGAAGGCCGTCGCCATCGGCGCGGGCGTGGAGGCCAGCGCGCTCGCCGGGTCTGAGGTTCACGACGAGATCAACTACGACCGGGAGATGCGCGCGTTCACGCGCCCGACGAACCGCGCCGGGGGCTTGGAGGGCGGCATCACGAACGGCGAAGAGTTGCGCGTCAGCGGCCACCTCAAGCCGATCTCGACGCTCCGGCGCGCGCTCCGTTCCGTGGACATTGACACGAAAGAGGAAGAGTCGGCCGCCTTCGAGCGTTCCGACGTGACGGCCGTCCCGGCGGCGGGAGTGATCGGCGAGGCGATGGTCGCGCTCGTCCTCGCACGCGCCATGCGCGAGAAGTTCGGCGGCGACAGTCTCACAGAGATGCGCCGCAACTTCGACGGCTACCAGGCACAGTTGCGCGATTACTGATGAAGTTTTTATGAACCCGCGATGCGGCGGTAGCGTGCTTCGATGAGCATGTAGAGGCCGTAGGCGACGAGGCCGAGGGCGACGCCGCCGAGCAGCCACTTGCCGTAGGACTGCTGGATGAGGACTTGGAGCGCGCCGTCCAAGCCTTTCGCTTGCGACGAGTCGTAGTGCCACGCGGCGACGATCAGGAAGCCGCCGACGATCAGGAAGACGATGCCCCGCGCGATGAAGCCGAAGCGCCCGCTGCGCGTCGCCCAGAGGATGCCGCGCTCGCTCATCTCGCCGGTCTTCAGCCGCTTGCGAAACTTTGCCGTGTAGCCCTTGTAACACTGGTAGAGGCCGTAACCGATCACAGAGAGGCCGCCGAGGACGACCAGCCAGTTGCCGAAAGGGAACTCCATCACGCGCGCCGTCCAGGACTCGGCCGCGCTCGGCTGGCCGTCGTCCGACGCGCCGAAGAGGATGCGCGCCGCCGAGTAGGCGAGACCGGCGTAGACGAGGCCGCTGCCGGTGTAGCCGAGGCGCAGGGCGATGCCTTTCGCGTTTGTCCCCTTATCGTCTGCGTCCGTGATCGCCTGCACCAGACGCCAGATGACGTAGCCGAGCAGCCCGAAGGCGACGACGCCCAGCATCACCCGGCCGAAAGGCTGCCGCACGATTGAACGCATCGCGCCCTTCGTGCCCGTCGTTTCGCCGCCCATCCCCAACGCCGCCAGCGTCGCCAGCGCGCCCACCACGATGTAGACGACGCCCTTCGCCGCGTAACCGAAACGCGCGAGGCGTTCCACCCACGGGTTCTTCCCGACCTTCTCCGCCACCTCATCCGCGGCCTCTTTAACGTCCTTGATTGCCGAATTTGTCTCACCCATTTGTGCTTAGCCCGTCTCCCGCATGTCGAGTTTTGTGAAAACGATGCTAACACCGATCCGAAGTTGCCCGAAAGATTAATCTCAAACTGCCCGTCCCGTCACTGTCTCGACGCCCCTCTAACGACCCCGAATCAACCTGTCAACCGACCCTTTTAACGGGTCTGAAATGCCCCCACTGAAAATTTTTTTCGTGGGCTAAACCCCTGTTATTAGAGAGATTCTGTACAGTTGCAGCTTTTATTGCATGGGGTTGGTGACTTATCTCACGCTCCTGAGTTGACATCTCCGAAAAGTCGTGTATGATCAGCGGCGTCTTAGGGCACTCCCATATCTCATCCGCTCTCAATAGCGCTGTTCTCAGAGCGTTTAGTTGTAAGCAGGGCAGGTGATTTTGGTTTTTTTCTTGAGACCCCCCACAGATAGCTCAGCAGCTCGTTAAATTCAAATCTTGAATCAGCTTCGGCGGGAAGAACTGCGCCGGAGCATGACGGCAGTCTGCGCTGTTGTGGGTAAATTTGGGAAACACCTCAACTTTAGTTATTGGTTTTGCGACGATAACTACTGGTGATTTCTTCTTAAACCTCATTTCGCAGCATACATTCTGATTATTTTTTCATTCGGCGAAAGCAATGCGCCGGAGCATGACGGCAGTCTGCCCATTTCGGCAGTAACAAGGAAATGGCAGGCGGTTTCGTCGCGCGACAAAGCGAATTAATTTTGTTGAGAGCATGTTTTCATGCCGGACGGATTAATCCTTGTCAGCTTGATGAACCAATGTGCTCACGGGCTAATCAAGCGATTAGACCTGCATAACATCAAGGGGAGTTGGTCGCCAACGCTGCTCTGCGACGGGCAGGGAAATAATCATGTCGGATCCTCGCAAAAATCATTCTACGCAGTGGTTTGCTGTCCAGGTGCAGCAAAAGTATGAGAGCTTAACCGCAAATCTTCTCCAGTATAAGGGGTACGAGACCTACGTCCCGATGTACGCGCCCGCGGCGACGGGGCGCAAACGTCCGCGCGCGGAAAACCGCCAGCGTCCCGTGTTCCCCGGTTACATCTTCACGCGCTTTTGCTGGGAAGACACTTCCACAGTCCGTTCCGGCGCGGGGATCATCACGACGGCGGGCGTCATCCGCATCGTCGGCGCGGGGCGCACGCCTGTCCCCGTCCAGGACGAAGAGATCGAAATCATCCAACGCGTACTCGATTCCGGCCTTGAGACCGAGCCGTGGCCTTACCTGCACGTCGGGCAGCAGGTTCAGATCGAGGAAGGGCCTTTGCGCGGCGTCAACGGGATCATTCAGGCGAAGGAGAACCGACACCAGTTGGTCGTCTCGGTCGAGTTGCTGCAACGCTCGCTCGCCGTGGTGATTGATTGCGAGTGGGTCAACCCGGTCTCTTTGTCAATGGGAGCGGCCGCCGCCGTCCAGTACCAGCCGCCCGCGCCTCCCGCGTGGCGCGGCCGGGAAGCGACGCACGAAGAATTTAGACGAGTCCGCTAGAGAGTCCACAGGAGAAATCGCATGGAACGGCAGTACAGTCTGACAGACGAAGAGGTGAGCAAGTTCGAGGCCGACGGGTTCATCGGCCCGTTCGATTCCGGCATGCCGCCGCACGAGATTGAAGCGTTGCGCGGCTTCTTCGAGGACGTGATGAGCCGCCAGCCGGATCATCCGCTCTACGGGCGTTTTTCCGTCCGCGACTATCACCTCGCCAACCGGCAGTTGCTCTCGCTGTTCACGCGCCCTGAGATCGTGGATCGTCTAGTCGCCATCGCGGGCGAAGATTTGACGCTCTGGCGGTCGAAGCTGTTCTACAAGCGCGCGGGCGAAGGCGACCTCGGCTGGCATCAGGACTGGGGCTTTTTCAACGGCGAGGAGATCGGCAACGACAAGCCGAGCCTGCTGCCGACGAGCACCACCGACTACTGGGACTTGGCGGTCTGGACGGCGCTCGAAGACATGAACTACGACAACGGGCCGCTACAGTTCGTGCGCGGCACGCACAAGCGCCGGTATCCGATTGAGATGGTGCCGATGCCGAAGTCGGCCTTCTTCGCAGACCCGTTCGTCAACGTTGACGATCCCTCAGAGATCGTCGAACTGGCGAAGCGTTCGCGGCTCGTGCTCGACGTGGACACCTCGCGCCTGTTCGACGGCATAGACACCAGCACGCTCACCATCGAAGGCACGAAGAAGATCGTGCAGGACGAACTATCGCGTCTGAGGGCGGCCATCACGCTGCCCTTCGAGTGCGACCCGTCGGACATCGTGACGGTGCTGCCGAAGGCGGGACAGTTCGTGATCTTCACCGAACGCACGATGCACGGCTCGCTCGCGAACACCACGACGCGCAGCCGCGCGGCGATCAACTGCCGCGTCACGCCGACCGACACGCTCATCTATCCCGGCCGCCTGCGCGGCGACTTCATTGACGGCTCGAACGTGAACATCGCCAAACACAAGTGCATCCTCGTTTCCGGCCGCGACTTGAACGGGCAAAACGTGTACGGGGAAACCGAGCCGCAGCCGCTCGCGGCCGCGCCGCCGTCTTCCGACTTTTCCTACGCCGCCCACGGCGCGGATTAAAAGTTTAGCGCGAAGGGCTGCTCACAAAAGTCCTCACAACTCTTCCGAGCGTCTCGCTCCCCTGACAACTTTCGACTGCGTAACTCCAGCGTCGCGTGTTCACTCGCGACGCCGGAATTTTCTCGCGCCCTCCTGCGTGTGGTCGTCCGCCATAGTAGCGACGCGCCGGAAGCCGCGCTAGAGACCTTCTCCGAACGCAGACCTTCTCCGAACAAGGGTTAGTTCTTCGACCGCCGATTCGATCATCCCCGCTCTGAAACGAGCCTTAGTTTCCCGTCCGTTACATTCCGCCGCTCACACGTAGTCGCCGCCCGGCGTGCGACAGGCTACGCGTGCGCCGAGTGCGAGAGGAAAGAATGACCATGATGCGAAGTCACTTAAAATATAAATGGCGTGATAACGCGCTGGCGGCCGTGATGGCCGCGACGGTGGTGACGGCAATCGGCTTCGGCCTGCTGGCGCGTCCTTCTGCGCCCAATGTTGCCCCGGCCACCGCGCCGCAAAAAGATTTTTCGGCCGAGCGCGCGCTCGCGCACGTCCGCGAAATCGCGCGCCAGCCGCACCCGTCGGGGACGCGCGAGAACGTGGAAGTCGGCGATTACCTCGTCCGGCAGATCGAGTCGCTCGGTTTGAAGCCCGAGATTCAACAGACCTCCATCGCCTCGCGCAACCGCTCGAACGACCACGTGCTCGTGCAGGTGCGCAACATCATGGCGCGCATCGAAGGCACGGCGGCCGACGGCGACAAGGCGCTGCTGTTGAGCGCGCACTACGACTCCGCGCCGGGGAGTCCGGGCGCGGGCGACGACGGCGCGGGCGTCGCCGTGCTGTTGGAGACCATGCGCGCCGTCCGCAACGGCGACCAACTGACGCACGACATCATCTTCCTCTTCACCGACGCCGAGGAACTCGGAACTTACGGCGCGAAGGCATTCGTGGCCGAGCACCCCTGGAGCAAAGAGGTGTCCGCGGCGTTCAATTTTGAAGCGCGCGGCACGACCGGCCCGGCCATCATGTTCGAGACGGGCGAAGAGGACGGCTGGCTCGTGCGCGAGTTCCTGCGCGCCGCGCCCTACGCCAACGCCAACTCGCTCGCGGCCGTGCTCTACAAGCTGATGCCCTACGGGACGGACTTCGGCGCGCTCAAACAGTCCGGCCTGTCCGGTCTCAACTTCGCCTTCGCCGAAGGCTTGGAACGCTACCACTCCGGGCGCGACTCGGTTGAGTTTCTCGACGCGCGCAGCCTGCAACACGAAGGCGGCTACGCGCTCGCTCTGGCGCGCGGCCTCGGCAACGCGGATTTTACGAAACGCCCGCGCTTCACCGGCACATACTTCAACCTGCTCGGCTCGCTCTACATCTTCTATCCCACATCCTTCGCGGTCGTCTTCAGCCTCTTGCCGCTCGCGCTCTACTTCGCCGCCTTGTACATGGCGCGACGGCGCGGTCAACTCAAACTGCGCGGCGCGTTCCTGACGGCCTTGCTGTCTATAGTCTCGATTTTATTCACGACGCTGACGGCCGGGTTCGTCGTCGTCTCGGTGACGGGCGGCAACGGCCCCGGCGCGCTCATCTACGCGGGCGGCTACATCTACGCCGCGCTCGTCGCTTACTCCGTCACCATCTTCGCGCTCGTCATCCGCTTCTGCCTGAAACGCTGGGGCATGATCTCTGTGTTCCTCGGCGCGATGTCGCTGTGGATGCTCGCGCTCACGTGGATCACGATGTTCGCGCCGACGGCGGCCTACGTCTTCCAGTGGCCTGCGCTCTTGGCCTGTGCGCTCGCGCTCGGCATCATCCTGCGCGGGCAGGGTGAGATTCGCACGACGCCTTTGGTGATTAGCGGCATCGTGGCCGCGTTCGGTATCGCCTTGCTGCTCGCGCCGCCCTTCGACTCGCTGCACATCGCGCTGCCGCTGCAATTCTGGGGCGCGCTCTGCATGGTGCTCGTGCTCGCGCTCGCTCTGTTCATCCCGCAGTTCGACGCGATCCTACGCCGCGTCCGCTGGCGTCTCCCGGCCGGTGCGATGGTGATCGTCGCCGCATGCGTCGTCGTCGCCGCGATGACCGATTACGACGACTCGCGCCCGCAACCGAACCACGTCTTCTACGTCGCCGACGCCGACAAGGGGACGGCCGCGTGGATCACGCGCGACGAGCAGCCCGACGCGTGGACGAACCAGTTCTTCCCGAACCCGCAACTGTCGCAGTCGCTCCGCGAATACTTGCCCGACTGGTACACGGGCGACACGCGCGGCGAGAACCGCGCGACGACGAACGGCGCAAACTTCGTCATCAACAACCCGCCGCAGGCGACCGTCGCTTCCGACGAGACGACGGACGGCGTGCGTCGCGTCGAGCTTCGCATCACGTCGCCGCGCGCGGCGCAGAGCATCAGCGTCAACGTCGAGACCGAGGGCGGGATTCTGGAGAGCGCGGTCGGCGAGAAGAAGTTGCAGCAGGTGGCCGCGGCCTTCATGCCCGCGAAAGCCGAGCAGTCGGGCACGCCTGCGCAGGCTGAAAAGTCCGACGCGAAATCCGGCGCGCAAACCAACGCGAAGCCCGACGCGCAGAACGACGCGGCTAACAAGGGCGAGCAGAAGGAAGGCGCGGCTGGCAACGCTGGCAACGGCGACGCCGCCACGGCGGCCGAGAAGAAGCCGAAGAAGGCCGTCACCTTCGTCTACTACGGCATCCCCGCAGAGGGCACGACGCTCTCGTTCGCGACGAAGGCGGGCGAGCGCATCAAGGTCGAGATCATCGAGCGCACCTACGACCTGCCCGCCGCGAACAATCAAGCGCCGCGCGCGCGCCCGCTCAACATGTTTCAGGCGCGTTCCTACGTTGACGCGACAATGGTGCGCCGCTCGTTCACGTTCTGATCTTTCCGCCTCTGTCCGGTGGTTCAATTTGAGATAAAAGCCCCACAAAAAACTCTGGCTTAACAATTCAAATCGAACCGCCGGGCTGAACCGTCGTCGCGCCCGCCGCCCACACGCTCGGCGGGCGCGGCGACGGCAACTCATCGCGTCAACTTCAACTCATTTTTCAAACCACACATTTCGATAAGGAGAGAGACATGCCCGAAATGGCTAAGTATTCAAAGGCGTACGTTGCCGAACAGTTTCGCCAGTATCCCGGCTGGTCTGAGCAGACCCCGCCCGCGACCGTGACGGCCGAGGATGAAGAGACGGCCGCGAGCGAGACCGTCGAGTATTACTTCCTGCACGACGATTACATCGTCACGGCGAGCGTCTTCCGCGACGAGAACATCGCCTTCGATGCCGTCACCGACGAGTGGAAAAAGTTCTGCCACGAGTCGCTCAACTTCGACCCGAACGGCGCGGAAGGCACGCCCGCCGCTGAGTCGGCCAACGCCGCGCACAACTAAACGACGCGCACGGCAATCGTCCCAACTCGCACTCACGCGCCGAAACACCATGACCACACCCACGACCCTGATCGAGATGCTCCGCGACCGCGCGGCCGCGCGCCCGGACGCCGACGGCTTCGTCTGGATCGCCGACGACGAAGGCCACGAACGCAGGCTCTCCTACGCAGGGCTAGACACGCGTGCCCGCGCCGTCGCCGCATGGTTGCAAGCGAACGTAAAACGCGGCGACCGCGTCGCACTCATGTTCGATCCGGGCTTGGAGTTTCTCGCGGGCTTCTTCGGCTGCCTGTACGCAGGGGCGATTGCCGTCCCGGCCTACGGCTCGCGCGGGCGGCGCGACCGCAACCGCATCGAAGCGATCATTCAAGACAGCCGACCGGCGGCGGTGTTGACGGGCGGCGCACGCGCGTCGCAGGTCGTGGAGTTCGCGCGCCAACGCGGCGTCCGCGCCGTCGCGGTCGAGACGATCACGGACGACGCGGCGACGAATTGGACAGACCCTTGCGCGAGCGCTTCGGAGTTGGCTTACTTGCAGTACACGTCGGGTTCGACGACGACGCCGCGCGGCGTGATGATCACGCACGGCAACGTCGTCTCGAACCTTGCGTACATCGCGGCGGCGGGCGACCTGTCGCCGGACTCTTTCACCGTCTCTTGGCTGCCGCACTTTCACGACATGGGTTTGGTCTACGGCCTGCTGCTGCCGCTGCACGTCGGCTGCCCGGTGGCGTTGTTCTCCTACGCGTCGTTCGTCCAGAGACCCGCGCGCTGGCTGGAAGCCGTCACGCGTTACCGCGCGACGCACAGCGGCGGCCCGAACGCGGCCTACGAGTTGTGCACGAACCGCATCACGCCGGAGGATCGCGAACAACTCGACCTCAGTTCGTGGCGCGTCGCCTTCAACGGCGCAGAGCCTCTGCGCGCCGCGACGCTCGACCGCTTCGTCTCGACTTTCACGCCCGTCGGCTTTCGTCGCGCGGCCTTCTACCCGGTCTACGGTCTGGCCGAAGCGACTTTGAAAGTGACCTCGCCGCAGGCGGGCGAAGGCTATCGCGTGGCGCGCGTCGGGCGCGACGAGTGGCTGCGCGGCACGGCGTCTGCGAGCCAAAGCGGCGAGGCGGAGATTCCGCTCGTCGGCTGCGGGCGCGCGGGCGAAGGCCACGCCGTTCGCATCGTCAACCCGGAGACGCTGGAAGTTTGCGCGCCGGGACAGGTCGGAGAGATCTGGGTGCGCGGCGCGAGCGTCGCCGCCGGTTACTGGAACAAGCCCGAAGACACGGCCGCCGTCTTCGGCGCGCGCATCAGGGGTGAAGAGGCGGGCGAAGCGGAAAGTTATCTCCGCACGGGCGACCTCGGCTTTGAAGACGGCGGCGAGTTGTTCATTGCCGGGCGTCTGAAAGACTGCATCATCATCCGCGGGCAGAACCACTACCCGCAAGACTTTGAAGAGACGGCGCGCAACGCGCACCCCGCGCTCGGCGCGGCGACCGTCGCGGCCTTCGCCGTCGAGACGGCCGAGGGCGAGAGTTTCGCGGTCGTGTTGGAAGTGCCGCGTGGCGCGTCGGCTGCTGAATTGATCGAGCCGGTCGTGAACGCCATCGGCGCGGAGCACCAGTTGCAACCGGCGCGCGTCGTGTGCGTCGCGCAGAACGCGATCCCGCGCACGTCGAGCGGCAAGCTGCGGCGCGGCGCGTGTCGAGAGGCGTTGGCGGCGGGCGCGCTCGCCGTGCTGGCGGAGAGTCGCGGAGAGATGAACGGCTTCGCAGGCGTCGCCGAAGAAAATAGTTATCCGGTCAACGACGCTCCGGTTGATGAATCGTCCGAACTCGAAAACGAGATCGCGGCGTGCGCCGCGCGCGTGCTCGAATGCGAGCGCGGGGCGATCACGGCGGGGCGTGAGTTGGGCGAACTCGGACTCGACTCTCTGCGCGCCGCCGAACTGGCGAACGCGCTGCACGCCTCTTTCGGCGTGACGCTCGGCATGTTGGACGTGCTTGAATGCGCGTCCGTGCGACGGCTGGCAACGCTCGTCGCAAGCGGGGCGAAGAGCGAGACTGCGCTTGAGGCTCTGCCGCCGCAGCGCGAGTTTCCGATTGCGGGCGGGCAGGCGGGGCTGTGGTTCTTGAGCCGCCTGATGCCCGAATCGAGCGCCTACCAGATCGCGCGCGCCGTCCGCATCGAGGGCGCGGCCGACGCCGCCGTGCTGGACAAATCTTTCGTCGAGATCATCCGCCGCCACCCCGCGCTTCGCACGAGTTTTCAAGAGACGGGCGCGGGCGTTGTGCAACGCGTCGCGGACGCGCCCGCGCGCGTCGTCGAGATCATAGACGCAGCGGAGTGGGACGAAACGGAGTTGCGCGCGCGTTTGGAGACGGCCGCGCGGACGCCTTTCGATCTGAGCCGCGCGCCGCTCGTGCGCGTGCAGTTATACACGCAGGGCGCGTCGAGCGTGCTCTTGATCGTGGTGCATCATCTCGTCTGCGATCTGTGGTCGCTCGATCTGTTGCTGGAAGAGTTGAGTCAGGTTTACGCGGACGGCGGGAGCGCGAGGAACTTGCGCGCGCCGTCGCACGCGTTCGCCGATTTCGTGCGGGCGGAAGAGGCCGCGCTCAAGAACGCGGAAGAGTCCTGGGGCTACTGGGAGGAGACGCTCGCGGGCGAACTGCCCGTGTTGCAGCTTTGCGAGAAGGGGCGTCCGGCGTCTGCGCTTCGCCCCGCCGGTCACGTGCGTTTCGCCGTGCCTGCCGCGACGACCGACGCGCTCAAACGACTCGCCGCCGCGCACGACGGCACGCTCCACACGCTGTTGCTCTCGGCCTTTCAACTGCTCCTGCATCGCTACACGGCACAGGCCGAAATCGTCGTCGGCACTCCGACGCTCGGCCGCCACTGGCCTGAGTTCGCGGGCGTCGTCGGCTGCTTCGTCAACACGTTGCCGGTGCGCGCGCGGTTCGGCGCGAACCCGACGTTTCTCGAAGTTCACGCAGAGGTGCGCGGCGCGGTGAGAGACGCCGTGCGCCATTCAATCGTTCCGTTCCCGTCAATCGTCGAGCGGCTCGCGCTCACGCGCGAGCGCGGCACGACGCCCGTCTATCAAGCGATATTCACGTTCCAGCGTCAGCGCGCGGGCGCGGGCGAAGGCGTCTCGCTGCTGGCACTGGCGACCGAGGGCGGGAGCATCCGCGTCGGCGCGCTCGAAGCGAAGACGCAACCCGTCATACAGGGCATGGCTCAGTTCGACGTGACGCTGACGATGGCGGAAGCCGCGGGCGAGTTGAAGGGCACGCTCGAATACGACGCCCAACTTTTCGACGCACGCGAGATGTCGAACTTCGTCGCGCATTTCAATTCGCTCGTCGCGCAAATTGCGACGCACGCCGACCGCCGCATCGCGGATTACGACATCCTCTCCACAGACGAGCGCACGCTCCAACTCAAGACCTGGAACGACACGCAACGCGACTACGACGGCGCGGAGACGCTCCACACGCTCATCGAAGAGCAAGCCGCGCGGACGCCCGCGCGCGTCGCGCTCTGCTTCGAGGACGAGCAGGTCACCTATCAACAACTGAACGAACGCGCGAACGCGCTCGCGTCCATCTTGATCGAGCAAGGCGTCGGGCGCGGCCACATCGTCGCCGTGTGCGCTGAGCGTTCGCTTGAACTCGTCTACGCGCTGCTCGGCATACTCAAATCCGGCGCGGCCTATTTGCCGCTCGACACGGACGGCCCCGTGCAGCGTTGGCGCGACATGCTTGAGCAGGCGGGCGCGTCGGTCGCCGTCGGCACGGAGCAGACCGCCGCGTCGCTTCGCGAGACCGGAGTTCAAGTCGTGCTAGCGGGTTCGGCTGTCGCGTTGGCGAATTCGGCTGTCAACGTCGTGCCTGCGATCCTAAACGCGAACGCGATCACAAACGGCGTGAGTTGTTCGCCCGAAGACCTCGCCTACGTCATCTTCACTTCGGGTTCGACGGGTCGGCCGAAGGGCGTCGGCGTGCCGCACAAGGGGATCGCCAACCGCTTGAAATGGATGCAGGAGCGTTACGAGTTGGGCGGCGCGGACGTGGTGTTGCAGAAGACGCCTTACACCTTCGACGTGTCCGTCTGGGAGTTTTTCTGGCCGCTCCTGTGCGGCGCGACGCTAGCGATTGCCAAGCCCGGCGGCCACCGCGACCCGGCCTACCTCGCCGACACGATCCGCCGTCACGAAGTCACGACGCTGCACTTCGTGCCGTCCATGCTGCGCGTGTTTCTCGACGAGCCGGGCGTGTCCGCGTGCCCGTCGCTCCGCCGCGTCATCTGTAGCGGCGAGGCTCTGACGCCCGATCTGGAACTCGCGTTCCGCGCGACCTTCGCGTGTGAGTTGCATAACCTCTACGGGCCGACCGAGGCTTCCGTTGACGCGACCGCGTGGGAGTGCGACGGCGAGCCGTCGTCATCCGTCCCCATCGGGCGGCCGATTGCGAACATGCGCGCTTACGTGCTCGACGCGGCAGATTGTCCCGTGCCCGCCGGGCGCACCGGCCTGCTGCATCTCGCGGGCGTCGGGCTGGCGCGCGGCTACGTCAACAACCCCGCGCTGACGGCGGAACTCTTCGTGCCCGATCCGCACGCCGACGAAGCGGGCGCGCGCATGTATCGAACGGGCGACCTCGCGCGTTATCGCGCCGGCGGCGTGATCGAATTTCTCGGCCGCCGCGACCAGCAGGTGAAGCTGCGCGGCTTCCGCATCGAACTCGGCGAGATCGCGCACGCGCTCGCCGCACACGCGTCCGTCAAAGAGTGCGTCATTGATCTTCAAGAGACGACGGCGGCGGGCGAGCCGGAACTCGTGGCCTACTTCGTCCCCGCCGACCTGTCGGCCGACGCCGACACGGGCGCGCTTCGTGCCCACCTCAAACAACTCTTGCCCGCTTACATGATCCCCGCCGCGTTCGTCGCGTTGGAAGCCATGCCGGTCAACGCGAACGGGAAACTTGATCGCAAGTCGCTCCCCGGAGTTGACCGCGAGCGTTATTGCGCGGGCGAGTACGTCGCGCCGCGCACAGAGGCCGAGGAGAAGTTGGCCGCCATCTGGTCGGAACTCCTCGAAGTCCCGCGCATCGGCGTCCACGACAACTTCTTTGAACTCGGCGGCCACTCGCTTTTGGCGAGCCGGATGATGAACCGCGTGCGCGAGGAGTTTCACATTGACATCCCGCTGCTCGCTTTCTTTGAGAGCGAGCCGACGGTGGCCGAAGTGGCTGCAACCATCGAGGCCGAACTCGCGGGCGGCGCAGGCGATCAAGACATGGAACTCGCAAGCGCCTTCGACGCCGCCCGTTGAAAATTAGAATTCACACGCGCCGCCACGCGGTCGTCAATCCCCCCTTTGAGGACGAAGCACTGATGAAGTTGTTGTTGATACAGAAGACGGTCTACTACCCCACGTTCGGCGGCGCGAACAAGTCGAATTTGATCCTGTTGGAGACGCTCGCGGCGCGCGGTCATCAATGCCGCGTGGTCGCGCCGTCGGCCGGGGCGCAGGCCACCTCGCACGGCGTCCGCGCGAAGACGAACGGCAACTGCGCGTCGCACTACGAGCGCAACGGCGTCGAAGTCTACGCGGTGAGCAACCACTCGCAACTGCGTGAGCAGGTCATCAAGCAGGCGCGCGAGTTCAACCCCGACTGGGTGCTCGTGTCGTCGGAAGACCCCGGACAGTATTTGCTGGCGGCGGCCTTGACCGCGCAGCCCGAACGCGTCGTCTATCTCGCGCACACCACGCTGGCCTTGCCCTTCGGCCCCGGCGCGGCGGTGCGCAGCGCGCGCGCGTCCGACTTGCTCGCACACGCCGCGGGCATCGTCGCCGTCAGCGATTACCTGCGCGATTACATACGCCACTGGGGCGGCCTCGAAGCCGTCTCGCTGCCGCTCGCGCTCTACGGCGCGGGGCCTTATCCAGACCTCAGCGCGTTCTACGCGGGCAGCGTCGTGATGATCAACCCGTGCGCCGTCAAAGGCATTTCGATCTTCGTCGAACTCGCGCGCCGGATGCCGCACCTCGACTTCGCGGCCGTCGCTTCGTGGGGCACGACCGAACATGATCTCTCACTGCTCCACTCCCTGCCGAACGTGCGCGTGTTGCAGCCGGTGGACGACATCGCGGAGATACTCGCGGGCGTGCGCGTGCTGGTCGTCCCGTCCCTGTGGGCGGAGGCTCTGGGGCGTGTGATTACCGAGGCGATGCTGCACGGCATCCCCGTCGTCGCCGCCGACGTGGGCGGCACGCGCGAGGCAAAACTCGGCGTTGATTACCTGTTGCCCGTCAACGAAATTCAGGAGTACGAGCGGCGCGTTGACGCGCGCATGATGCCCGTGCCCGTCATCCCGCCGCAGGACTTGGACGTGTGGGTCGAGACGTTGCGGCGCGTCACGGAGAATCGCGCCGAGTACGAGCGCGTGTCGCGCGAATCGCGCGCGGCGGCCGCGTCTTACGTCGAGCGGCAGACCGTTGACGGTCTGGAAAATTACCTGCTCAACCTGCAACACACCGCGCGGCCGCGCGAAACGGCCGGGGCGGAACAGAACTCTTAAGGCGTCGGACATTCAAACAAACAAGCGGGCGTGCAACTACCGAAAAGGAGAATCGTCGAGTGAAGCTATTCAACAGCAGCGCGACAGATGTGTCGGTGATCATACCGTGGGGCAACCGCCCCGAACTGGCAGTGACCCTCGCGGCCAACCGTGCGGAGTTCGAGAGCGTCGGGGCGGAAGTCCTCGTCGTGAACTGCGCGGGCGACGGCGAGATGCTCGCGGCCGCCATCGCACGTTCGGGCTGCCGCAACGTCAGGCGCGCGTTCATCCCCGCGCCGAAGTTCAACAAGTGTCTCACGCAGAACGTCGGCGTCTCTTTGAGTCGCGGCCGCGTGATCTTCCTGCTCGACACAGACATCATCCTCGCGCCGGGTTTCCTCAAGGACGCGCTGGCGCACGTGTCGGCCGAGAGTTGCGCGACTGTTGAGCGCGTGATGGAAAAGGAAGCGACGCCGCGCCCGCCGTCCTACCTGTTGAGCATGAGCCAGACGACCGAGTTCACCTGTCGCGACGGGCGCGTCATCCGCTTCGAGCACGAGCGCGTCTACTTTGAAGACGGCAGCGAAGCAGGCCCCGGTCTGGTCGTCATGCGTAAGGAAGACTTTCGCGCCGTCGGCGGCATGAACTCGAAACTGCAAGGCTGGGGCTACGAAGACCTCGACCTACACCTGCGCCTGAACGCCGTGCAGGGCATCACCATGACGCGCATCGGCCGCGCGACACACCTGACGCACGGCGACGACAAGCGCAGCCTCGCCGGGACGAACAAGATCGCCAGCCACCAACTCAACGTCGCCATCTGCTACGACAACTACGCGCGCGGCGACTTCATGGGAACTTACGCGGCGGACGTCGCCAGGTGGTCGCCGCGCGTCGTCGAGCACGATGATGCGGCGGTCGCTGCCACCAACACGGTCAACAACGCCACCGCGATGGTCGCGGGAGTCTAAAGATGCTGACACGTCTCAAAGAGATCGACTCGCTCACACGCGAGAATCCTTCCGACACGAGTTTCATGCGCTACGCGGCGGCGCGCGCGGGCGCGTCGGCGGGGCAGATTCGCGAGTGGTGGTCGCTCGAACAGGTCGCGCCGATCCTGCCCTGCGCCGTGGTGAAGGCGGAAGACTTCTGCTTCACGCGCCACCGCGGCGTGGCGTGGCAGCCCACCTTGCTGAACATGATCGCGGCGTTGCGGACAGGCCGCGAAGTTCCCGGCGGCAGCACCATCACGCAGCAACTCGCGCGCAACCTCTTCCTCACGCCGGAACGAAAGTTGTCGCGCAAGTTTCGCGAGATGTTCCTCGCGCTCGCGCTCGACCGCGCGCTCGACAAAGGGCGGATTCTGGAACTTTACCTGAACACGGTCGAATGGGCGGAGGGCGTCTGGGGCTGCGCCGCCGCCGCGCGTCACTATCTGGATAAGACGCCGGACGCGCTCGACGCGTTCGAGGCCATCGTGCTCGCGACGCTCTTGCCCGCGCCGCGTCGCCCGCTCACGGGCGGCAACCTCGAACGCGCGTTCGCGGCGCAGAAGCGCATCGCGTGGCAACTCTACCTGTCGGGCGTGCTCAGTAAAACGGAGATGGTCAACTGTCTCGCGCGCGCCGCGCGACTCAAAGATTTGCTCGCGGGCGGCGAGTCTCTGGCGGACGCCTTCGCGGCCGAACGCGCGGCGGGCGAGTGCGACGCTGAACTCGACCTCGTACCTTTCACCCGCCGGAACGAAGAACCTCTGACGGCGCGCGAGGCCGTCGCGCAGGAGTACGGCATCGAGCGCGAGCGTTTCGAGTTGATCGAGTTGCGCCGCCGTCTCGGCGCGAAGCAGTGGAACGAAGTGGTGGCGTCTGGAAAATTCTTCCGCGCCGCGCCGGAGCAGGCAGACGCCCTCACGCCGCAACAGTCGGCCTAAGCGGTCGGCATAAGTTCGACGGGTAGATTCGAAATCGCAACACGACGGGCAGACTCAAAATCTCAACAGTCTCACGAAACATGACAGACCGCACCGCCGACACCTCACATCCGACGAGCACGCGCCGCGACGCTTCGGCCGCTACGGCGACCGCTACAGCGACCGTCGCGTCGTCTGCCAACATGCCGTCGCCTGTCGTCGCGCAGTCGTCTGCCGACGCTGCCGCGCGGCCGCTCTCGTTCGCGCAGGAGCGTCTGTGGCTGGCGCAGGAGATCGAGCCGGAGAGCTATCGCTACAACGAGGTGACGGTGCATCGCGTGACGGGCGACTTGCGCCCGCGCGTGCTGGCGCAGGCCGTCGTCCGGCTGGCCGAACGGCATGAAGTGTTGCGCACGACCTACGCCCTCGGCGACGAGGGACTCCGGCAAGTGGCGCTCCCGGCCGACGCGCTCGCGCTCGCCGTCGTAGACCTCTCCGCGCTCGGCCGGAGCGCCGCGCCCGCCGCGCTTCGTGCGGAACTGGCTCGCATGAGACGCAAGCCCTTCCGTCTCGACCGCGACGTGCCCGTGCGCGCGACGCTGTTTCAAACTTCGCGCGGAGAGAGTTTCTTCGCCGTCGCCGTTCATCACATCGCGTGCGACCGCGTGTCGGCCGCGATCTTCATCGGCGAGTTGTGCGCCGTCTACGACGCGCTCGCTCGCGGCGCAGAGGCACAGCTTCCGCCGCTCCGCGCGCAGTACGCCGACTTCGCCGCGTGGGAGCGCAGCCACTTCACGGACGAGCGACTCGAACGCGAGGCCGCCTACTGGGGCGACTTACTGGCAGGCGCGAGCGCGCCCGAACTGCCTTTCCGAAAACGCTCCAACGAACGCGGCGCACTCGACGCCGCCGCACACACGCTCACGCTCGACGCGCCGCTCGTCAAGACGCTCGCCGCGTTCGCGCGCAAGTCCGGCACGACCGTGCCGAACGTCCTGCTCGCCGCGCTCTCATCTCTCGTCGCGCGCTACACAGCGCAGCGCAAGATCGCCGTCGCCTTGCCGCTCGCGGCGCGCCACCGGCCGGAAGTCGAAAAACTGATCGGGCTGTTCGTCAACACCGTCGTCCTCGGCATAGACGTGCCCGCCGAAGCAACATTCGCGCAGATCGTCAAGCATGTTTCGCGCCGCGCCTTCGAGGTTTACGCGCGTGGCGGCGTGCCCTTCAACAGCGTGGCGGAGCGACGCGGCATCGCCGTCGAGCCGCTGCTCGAAATGGCTTGGACGTACCTCGGCGGCGGGTTGGGCGCGACCGAGACGGCGGGCGCGTTGCGCTTCGAGCCGACTACGAATTTACTCGCGGACAAGGCCGTCTTCCCGCTCGAATTTCTGGTGGTCGAGAGCGGCGGCCAGATCGAACTGCGGATGGTTTACGCGCGCGAACTGTTCGAGCCGGAAGCGTCGGCGCGCTTCCTGTCCAACTACGAAAACTTGTTGCGCTCGGCCACGGCTGCGCCGACGCTGAAACTTTCCGAGTTAGAGTTGATCGGCGACGCCGAGCGGGCGCAACTGCTCAAACAGGGAACGGGCGCGCGCGCGACACACGCCGCCGCAGACTTCCTCGAACTCTTCCGCACCGCCGTCGCACAGACACCGGATGCGCCCGCCGTCTCTTCAGAGCAGGTCGTTGCCACTTACGCCGAACTCGACGCCGCATCCGAACGCATCGCGCGCGTGATACGCGAGCAAAAGTTGGCGGCGGAGGATGTAGTCGCCGTCGTCTCGGAGCGCGTGCCGGAGGTGCTGTCGTGCCTCCTCGCCTGCCTCAAGACGAACACGAGTTATCTCCCCATCAGCCGCGCCTACCCGCGCGAGCGCGTGCGCGAAATACTCCGCGACGCGTGCGTCAAACTCACGCTCACGTTCCGCGCCTTCGCCGAAGACGCCTCGACGCACGACGCCCCCATCGTCTGCCTCGACGAACTCGACGCCAACACGCGCGGCGCAGTCTCAACCGAACCAACTGACACCGCAGTCGCACTCGAATCGTGCGCGGGCAACCTCGCCTACATCATCTACACGTCGGGTTCGACGGGCAGGCCGAAGGGCGTCTTGGTCGAGCGCGGCGGCATGTTGAATCACCTGCTCGCGAAGGTGTGTGTCCTGGAACTGACGGCGGCGGACGTGGTGGCCTTCAACGCGCCCGTCTCGTTCGACATCTCGATCTGGCAGATGCTCGCGCCGCTCGCCGCCGCGGCCTCCGTGCGCTTCGTCTCCGAAGCCGCCGCGGCCGACCCCGCGCGCCTCTGCGAAGACCTCATCGCGGGCGGCGTCACGATCTTTGAGACCGTTCCCTCGATGCTTGGCGCGATGCTCGACGCGCCCGAATGCGCGCGCCTCAACGACTCGAAACTGCGCTGGGTGATCTCGAACGCGGAGGCTTTGCCCCCCGGCATGTGTCGCCGCTTCGAGGAAAAGTTTCCCGCGATTCGCCTGCTCAACGCCTATGGCCCGACCGAGTGCTCCGACGACGTGACGCACTTCGAGATCAAGCCGACGGCTGCCGCCGCCGACTTCGAGATCGTCCCCATCGGCTCGCCCGTCGCCAACACGCAGTTATACGTGCTCGACGGCGCGGGGCGGCTCTGCCCCTCCGGCGTGCTCGGCGAACTCTATATCGGCGGCACAGGCGTCGCGCGCGGCTACGTCAACCGGCCGGAACTGACCGCCGAGAAGTTCGTGCCTGATCCATTTGGTGGACACGCGGGCGCAAGACTCTATCGCACGGGCGACGTAGTGCGTTGGCGCGAAGACAGGCAACTGGAATTTTTAGGCCGTCAGGATCAGCAAGTTAAGCTGCGCGGCTATCGCATCGAGTTAGGCGAGATCGAGTCGGCGCTCTCCACGCACGCGGGCGTCGGGCAGTGCGCCGTGATGGTCTTGGAGATCGCGGGCGCGCAGACGCTCGTCGCCTACATCGCGGGCGACGCCGACGCCGCCGGGTTGCGCGAACACGCCGCGCGGCAGTTGCCTTCGTACATGGTTCCGCAACGCGTCGTCAAACTCGACGCTTTGCCGCTAACGACCAACGGCAAGATTGACCGCAAGGCGCTGCCCGCGCCCGACGCCGCGGAAGAGACGGCGACTAGCTATCTCGCGCCGCGCACGGCCTGCGAAGAGATCGTCTGCAACGTCTGGGCGGAAGTGTTAGGTAGAGCGCGCGTCGGCGTGGACGAAGACTTCTTCGCGCTGGGCGGTCACTCGTTACTGGCGACACAGGTCATCTCACGCGTGCGCGCCGTGTTCGGCGTGGAAGTGCCGCTACGCGTTATGTTCGAGACGCCGACACCCGAAGCGTTGGCCGCCGAGGTCGAGCGGTTAAAGAAAAAGCGGGACGGCGCGGCGACGCTAGCCACGGAACTCGTGCGCGCGGATCGAGGCGACCGTGTGCCACTGTCGTTCGCGCAGCAACGCCTCTGGTTCATAGACCAACTCGAACCCGGCAACGCCGCCTACAACGTCCCCTTCGCCGTCCGCCTGACAGGCACGCTCAACGTCGCCGCGCTGACCGATTCACTCAGCGAGATCGTCCGGCGGCATGAAGTCCTACGCACCAGTTTTCCGACCGTGGACGCCGCACCCGTCCAACTAATCCACGAAGCGCAACCTGTGCCCGTGCCGGTCATGGACGTTGCTCACTTATCTCTCACGGAGCGTGAGCAGGCGGCGCAGAAGTTGGCGACGGCCGAAGCGGGGAAGCCCTTCGACCTCGCAGCCGGATCGCTCTTGCGCGCGCTTCTGGTGCGACTGAGCGAGCAAGAGCACGTGCTTGTCGTCGTGCTCCATCACATCGTCTCGGATGGCTGGTCAACCGGCGTGCTGGTGCGCGAGTTCAGCCAACTCTACGAAGCCTATCAAGCAGGGCAGCCGTCGCCCTTAGCGGAGTTGCCGATTCAGTACGCGGACTACGCGGTGTGGCAGCGCGAGTGGCTGACGGGTGACGTGTTGGACTCGCAACTGGCGTACTGGCGCGAACAACTGAAAGATTTAGAGCGGCTGGAACTGCCCACCGACGGCGCGCACGCGACGGCGAGTGCGGCGGGCGCGGTCGTGCGCTTCGAGGTCGGCGCGGAGTTGACCGAAGGGCTGCGCGAATTAAGTCGCAGAGAAGGCGTCACGCTGTTCATGGTGTTGACGGGCGCGCTGCAACTGTTATTGAGCAAATACACGGGACAGACGGACGTGGCGGTGGGGACGGCGGTGGCGAACCGTGGGCGGGTGGAGATTGAACCTCTCGTCGGCTTCTTCGTCAACACGCTGGTGTTGCGCACGGATTTGTCGGGCGCGCCGAGTTTCGCAGAGTTGCTCGGACGGGTGCGTGAGACGGTGCTCGGCGCATACGCGCATCAGGAGTTGCCGTTCGAGAAGTTGGTGGACGAGGTCGCCCCGCGCCGCGATTTGTCCCGCTCGCCGCTCTTTCAGGTGATGCTCGTCATGCAGAACCTCTCGGCCGCGGAGATGCGTCTCGACGGGCTGGCAATCGAGCCGCTCGAAGTTTCGCACGGCGGCGCGAAGTTCGACCTCATGCTGACGCTCGACGAACGCGCGGGGAGCATCGTCGCAGACCTTGAGTTTCGGACGGAACTCTTCTCGCGCGCCGCCGTCGAGCGTCTGCGCGATCACTTCCTGCGCGTGTTGGAGACGTGCGCCGCCGACGCGCGACGCAACATCGCCGCGTTTGAGTTGACGCCGGAGACGGAGCGCGCGCGACTCCTTGAGATGTCGCAGCCCACGCGCCGCGCGTTCGACGTCGAGTGCGTGCACGAGTCGTTCCGCCGTCAGGCCATGCGGACGCCGCACGCCGTCGCGTTGGAAGACGACGAACGCACACGCACCTATGCCGAACTCGATCAAGATTCAGACCGCGTGGCGCGTGCTTTACGTCGCGCCGGTATCGGCCGCGGGACGCTCGTCGGCGTCTGCCTCGAACGCGGCGTGGAGTTGGTGGCCGTGCTGCTCGGCGTGCTCAAGGCGGGCGCGGCTTACGTTCCTTTAGACCCCGAATACCCGGCCGAACGTCTGGACTACATGATCGGCGACGCGTGTGTCGCCGCCGTCGTCACAGACCCGGCGCTCTCCGTCTCCGCGCTCACCACTTGCCCCGCGCCGAAACTCATCGCCGGAGAGTTATTGTCGCAATGCGACGCAGCCGTCGAAGAGGTGTTGCCTCGCGTCTCGAACGACGAGTTGGCCTACGTGATTTACACGTCGGGTTCGACGGGCAGGCCGAAGGGCGTCGCCGTCTCGCACGCCGCGTTGAGCAATCACATGTCGTGGTTTTGTGAGACGTTCGACGTCGGCGCGGGGGATCGCGTCCTGCAAAAGACGGTCGTCAGTTTCGACGCGTCGGTGTGGGAGTTTTACGCGCCGCTGCTCGTCGGCGGCACGCTCTTGTTGGCGGGCGCGGGCGCGCACCGCGACCCGGCCGCGCTCGTCGAAAACATCCGCCGCGGGCGCGCGACGATCTTACAGGTCGTGCCGACGATGCTGAGCTTCCTCGTCAAACAGGACGGCTGGCGCGACTGCGAGACGCTGCGCCTCGTCTGCTGCGGCGGCGAAGCACTCGCCGAAACGCTGCGGCAAAAATTTTCCGAGACGACGCGCGCCGAACTCGTCAACCTCTACGGCCCGACCGAGGCCACGATTGACGCGACCTACTGGCGGAGTGCAGACGGCGCGCCGCTCGGCATCGGCCGTCCGATTGCGAACGCCACCGCCTACGTCTTGGACGCGTGGGGCGGCCTGTGCCCCGTGGGCATCGCGGGCGAACTCTATATCGGCGGCGCGGGCGTCGCGCGCGGCTACGTCAACCGGCCGGAGTTGACGGCCGAGAAGTTCATCCCCGACCCGTTCTCAACCGTCGGCGGCGCGCGGCTCTACCGCACGGGCGACATGGTGCGCTGGCGCGCAGACGGTCAACTGGAATTTTTAGGCAGACAGGATGCGCAGGTGAAGCTGCGCGGCTACCGCATCGAACTCGGCGAGATCGAGTCGGTGATTGCACGACACATCGGCGTGCGCCAGTGTGCCGCCGTCATCAGAGAACACGGTGGAAGCGACACGCTGGTCGCTTACGTCGCAGGCGACACGGAAGTCGGCGAGTTGCGCGAGCATCTCACGCGACACCTGCCCTCCTACATGGTGCCGCAGCGCATCGTCAGACTCGATGCCTTGCCCCTGACCACCAACGGCAAAGTTAACCGTCAAGCTCTCCCCGCGCCCGACGCCCTATCGGCCGCCGAGAATGGCACGACCGGCTACGCCGCGCCACGCACGGCGGTCGAAGCACTCCTGTGCCGCGTCTGGGCGGAAGTCTTAGGCCGCGAGCGTGTCGGCATCCACGACAACTTCTTCGAACTCGGTGGCGACTCGATCCTCAGCATCCAGATCGGAGCGCGCGCCGCACAGCACGGCCTGACGCTCACGACGCGCGAGTTGTTCGAGCACCAGACCATCGCCGCCCTCGGCGAAGCAGCAGGGTTAGAGTTAGCAGGCGAGGGCAGCACGCGCGGGATGAGTGGCGGCGACGAGGTGGCGCTGACACCCATCCAGCGATGGTTCTTCTCTCAAGGATGGCGACGCGAGTGGCACTACAACCAGGCGGCGCTACTGGCCGACGCAGCGACAGTGGACGGCAGGCTGATGCAGGCAGCGGTCGAGCAAGTCTTAGCCGCACACGAAGTCTTCGACCTGCGCTACGACCGAACAGAGAGCGGGGAAGTACGCCAACGCTACGCCGGGCGGACGGTGGAGAGCGAGGGAAGTGCGGAGAGCGAGAGCACTCGGCCGCGACGATGCGGGCGTGCTGACTTGCGCTCATTGCCGCGGGCGGCGCAGGGCAAGGTGATTGAACAGGTGGCGGCACGGGTGCAAGCGAGCTTGAACTTAGAGAGCGGCTGCCTCGTCGCCGCGCTGCGCTTCGAGGTGACAGGTGAGGTGGACAGCGACACGGGCGAGGGCGGCGCGGTTGGTGGGCGACTCTTAGTCGTGGCACATCACCTCGTGATTGATGGAGTGTCGTGGCGCATCCTGCTCGATCAGGTCGAGCGTGTTTATCAGGACGTGCAAGCGGGCAAAGAAAGTGTGCTGCGCGGACAAGGGAGTTCCTTCGGCCAGTGGGCGCAGGCGCTCATGCAGGAAGCCGGGAGCGACGAGACGCAAGGAGAGTTGGCCTACTGGCTCACGCAGCAACCGCGCAGAGATGAACGGTTGCCGCGCGACTACAAGGCGGGCGCGAACACGGTCGCGTCAAGTGAGTCAATAGCGGTGGAGTTCGACGCCGAGCAGACGGATATTCTGTTACGGGAAGTGCCGCGGCGGCTGCGCGCGCAGGTGGAAGAGGTGCTCGTGCTGGGCGTCGTCGAAGCTCTGCGGGAGTGGGGCGGGAACCAGTCAGTCGTAGTGGAATGTGAGGGACACGGCAGAGAGCCGGTGGCGGGCGTGGATGTGACGCAGACGGTCGGTTGGTTCACCACGCTGTATCCAGTGCGCTTCACCAAGACGACAGAAGGTGACATGACGTGTGACAGCCGCAGCGCGACGAGTGACAACGGCGGCGTGACGATCACGGAGCGGTTGCGCGAAGTGCGCGACCAATTGCGTGGAGTGCCGCGCAAGGGCTTGGGCTACGGGTTATTGAAGTACGTCGGTCAAGCCGAAGCGTTGGCGGGTGTGAATGCGGAGGTGAGTTTCAACTACTTGGGGCAGTGGGATGCCAACCTCGGCGGACTATTCCATGGCGCGCAGGAGAGCGCGGGTGAGTCGCAGTGGGAAGGCGAGGAGCGGTCGCACCTGATCGAAGTCCACGGGAGCGTGAGCGGGGCGCGGTTGCGCATGGTGTGGACGTATAGCCGCAACCTGCATAAGGCAGAGACGATGGAGCGGGTGGCAGCGTTGTTCCGCCGCACGGTCGAACAGGTCGTCGCGGCGTGCGTTGGCGAGTGCGATGCGGGGTTGTGTTTGGAAGATGAGAGTGCGGAGGCGGAGAGTTCCGACTTCTCGCTCTCCGATGCGGAATTGAGTGATTTGCTGGCAGAGGTTGGTGCGCGCGAATGAACGATAAGAAAAAGATTGAGACCGTCTACCCGTTGTCGCCGCTGCAAGAGGGCATGCTGTTTCATTCGGCGGCCGACCCGGCGGCCGGTCTCTATTTCGAGCAGACGAGTTACACCCTCGAAGGCCGACTCGATGTCGAGCGATTCCGCCGCGCGTGGGAGTGCGTCATCGAGCGGCACGCGATCTTGCGCACGGCGTTCAATAAGGCCGGGACGGCGCAGGTCGTCTTCAAGCGCGCGTCCGCGCCTTGGACGTGTCTCGACTGGCGCGAACTGGCGGAAGCGCAACGGGCGTCGGAACTGCAAGCTTATCTCGCACGCGACCGTGCGGAAGGCTTCGACGTGACGAACGCGCCGCTGTTGCGCTTCGCGCTCATCCGTCTGACGGATACGTCCTACAAGTTCGTCGTCAGTTACCATCACGTGCTGCTCGACGGCTGGTCTTACGTCCGCGTCCTCAACGAGGTCACGACTTTCTACGAGGCGCTCGGACGCAACGCGGAGTTGCGCCTGCCCGAGCCGCGCCCTTACCGCGACTACATCAAGTGGCTCAAGCGACAGGATCAAACGCAGTCGGAAGCGTTCTGGCGCAGACGCCTGCGCGGCATCGCGGAGCAGACCTCTCTGGCGGACGCTTTCACGGGGGGCGCGCCCGGCGGCAAGCTGGGCGAGATCGAATGCATCATTGATTCCGACGCGACAGGTCTGACCGAACTCACGCGCCGCGCACAGATCACTTTGAACACGCTGGTGCAGGGTGGCTGGGGTTTGCTGTTGAGCCGGTACGTCGGTCGGTCGGATGTCGTGTTCGGCGCAACCGTCTCCGGCCGTCCACCTGCGCTGGCGGGTGTCGAACAGATGATCGGCCTCTTCATCAACACGCTGCCCGTGCGCGTGCAGGTTGGGACGGACGTGAGCGTCACGGCGTGGCTGCGACAGTTGCAGCGCGAGGCGG
>JAUZFQ010000088.1 GCA_030838445.1 Pyrinomonadaceae bacterium
CCGACTACGCGATGTGGCAGCGGGAATGGTTACAGGGCGAGGTGTTGGAGAGGCAACTGGCGTACTGGCGCGAGCAACTACGCGACCTGGAAGTCTTGGAGTTGCCCACCGACTACGTCAGACAGACGGCGGGAGGCACGAGCCGCGGGGCGGTGGTGCGCTTTGAACTGGGCGCGGAGGTGACCGCACAGCTTAGGGAAGTGAGTCGGCGCGAGGGCGTGACGCTGTTCATGCTCTTGACGGCGGCCTTCCAACTGCTGCTGTCGCGGTACAGCGGGCAGCGGGATGTGGCGGTCGGGACGGCCATCGCTAATCGCAACCGGCTGGAGACCGAGCCGCTGGTCGGGTTCTTCATCAACCAGTTGGTGTTGCGCGCCAGAGTGGATGAGTGCCGCACGACACGCGACCTGTTAGCACAAGTGAGAGAGACGGTGCTCGGTGCGTATGCTCATCAGGACTTGCCCTTTGAGCGCATTGTCGAAGAGGTCGCGCCGGATCGTGAGTTGTCGCGGTCGCCTCTGTTCCAGCACGCGATTGAGTTGCAGAGTTTGCGCGGGGAGAGTGATGAGCCGTGGCAGTTGGCCGGGACGAAACTCAGTTCGGTGACGCTGGAAGGCGCGACGACGAAGCTCGATCTCGACGTGGTGCTCTACGAGCGCGACTCGATTAGCGGTTACGCCTATTACGACGCGAACCTGTTCTCCGAGGCGACGATTGATTTTCTGGTGCGCGGGTTCGAGTCAATCTTGAACGAGTTCGTGCGCGACGTTGACGCCGAACTCAGCGGCATCTCACCTGTCAGTGGCGGCGGCGTCGAGTCGCACGCCGCGCAACTTGCGACGAGCCTCGAACTGCTCGAAGTCTAAACTATACATGTCTACCAATCTCAGTCCGGTCTCCTGGGGCATCGTCGGGGGGATGGGGCCACTCGCGTCCGCGGAGTTCGTCCGCACGATTTACGAGGCGGCGGCGGGCGGCGGGGCGGAGCAGACCGCGCCGCGCCTGTTCCTCCTCTCCGATCCTTCGTTCCCAGACCGCACCAACGCGCTCGCCGCGGGCGAAGAAGCCGAACTCGTGGCGCGTCTCGGCGCGGCCGTCTCGATGCTGGCGGAGCAGGGCGCGGAGGCCGTCGTCGTCTGTTGCGTGACGATCCATTCGGTGCTCGCGCAACTGCCCGCGGAGTTGCGCGCGCTGGTCGTGCCGCTGACTGACATCATCCTGCGCGCGGCTGCGTCGGGCGGAGGGCGACACCTCCTGCTCTGCACGAAAGGCTGCCGCGTGGCGCGCCTGTTCGAGGAGCACCCGCTGTGGACTGCGGCGCGCGAACACGTGGTGTTCCCGTCGCGGGAAGATCAAGAGGCGGTGCATGAGTTGATCTACGCGGTCAAGCGCAACTGCTGGGATCAGCGCGCGGCGGCGACGCTCGTGCGCGGCCTGTTGGAGAAGTACGAATGCCGCCGGGCGATTGCGGGTTGCACGGAACTGCACCTCGTCTCGAAGCGGTCGCTTGAAGGCGGCGGAGACGTTTGTCTCCCGCTCTTCGATCCGCTGTTGATGCTCGCGGGGCAGATCGCGGCGGGCAAGTTTTACGCCGAGGAAGGTCGAACGGAATGTGCGGAATCACTGGCATTTTCGAGCTAGACGCGGGGCGCGCGGCCGACGGCGCGACGGCGCGCGAGATGGCCGCAACGCTCGCGCATCGCGGCCCCGACGGCGCTGG
Organism: Pyrinomonadaceae bacterium; assembly: GCA_030838445.1. Lineage (GTDB taxonomy): Bacteria > Acidobacteriota > Blastocatellia > Pyrinomonadales > Pyrinomonadaceae > JAIVJZ01. The sequence goes on from JAUZFQ010000088.1 coordinate 1,721, forward strand.
CTCTTACGCGCACGGCAACGTGGCGTTCGGCTTCCGCCGCCTCGCCTTAAACGATCTCAGCGCCGCCGCCGACCAGCCGTTCTCGAACGAAGACGGCTCGGTCATCACGATGTGCAACGGCGAAATTTACAACTACGGCGAACTGAAAGCGCGTCTCGAACAGCGCGGCCATCGCTTGACAACGACGTGCGACAGCGAAGTCCTGCCGCACCTGTACGAAGAGTACGGCGACGCGCTCGTGGATCATCTGGACGGGCAGTTCGCCTTCGTCGTGTACGACCGCGAGAAGAACCAACTGTTGCTCGGCCGCGACCACTTCGGCGTCCACCCTCTGTTCTACGCGACCGACGGGCGCACGTTCCTCTTCGCGTCGGAGATCAAAGCCATCCTGCGCCACCCGCAGATCACGCGCGAGGTGAACCTGACGGGACTCGATCAGATTCTCTGTTTCCCCGGCCTCGTCAGCCCGACGACGATGTTTCGCGGCATCCACAGTCTGCCGTCCGGCCGTCGCCTGAAAGTGTCTGAGCGCGGCGTCGAAGAGACGGAGTACTGGGATCTGGATTACCCGCAGGCGCACGAACTGGCCGACGCAAGCGGGGAAGAACGTTACATCAGCGGCGTCGCCGAACGTCTCGCGCATGCGACGCGCGTGCGCGCCACGGCCGACGCGGATGTCGGCATCTACATCAGCGGCGGCCTCGACTCGGCCATCGTCGCGGGCGTGTGCGCGCAAGATGATGCCGCGCCGACGCGCCGTTCGTTCTCGATCATGTTTCCGAACGACGAGATGGACGAGGCGCGCCACCAACGCCGCGTCGTCAAACACGCGCGCACGTCGCACCACGAGGTCGCGTTCAAGGCCGCGAACGTGATGGAGCGTCTGGCCGAAGCGATCTATCACGCCGAGTGCCCGCTCAAAGAGACTTACAACACGGCCTGTCTCGCGCTCGCGGAAGCCGCGCGGCGCGGCGGCGTCAAGGCGGTCTTGACCGGGCAGGGCGCAGACGAACTCTTCGCCGGATACGTCGGTTACAAGTTCGACAAGTTCAAGGGCAACAACGGCGGCGACGACCTTGACCCCGAAGAGCGTCGCATACGCGAATCGCTCTGGGGCGACGCGCGCATCCCCTACGAAGGAAACTACGCGGAACTCGCGCGGCTCAAACTACAACTTTACGCGCCCGGCCTGTTGGAGAAGTTGAACGGCGGCGACGCCTTCGACGCGCTGCCGATCAACCGCGCGCGTCTCAACGGGCGACACCCGGCGCACCAGCGTTCGTATCTCGATTTCAAACTGCGGCTCGCCGATCACTTGCTCTCCGACCACGGCGACCGGATGGCGATGGCGCACTCCGTCGAGATGCGCCACCCGTTTCTCGACCGCGCGCTCGTCGATTTCGCGCGTTACATTCCGCCCGATCTCAACCTGAAAAACTTCGAGGAGAAGTACATCCTGCGTCGCGCCGCGAGGCAGTTCGTCCCGCCGCAGATCGCGACGCGCGAAAAGTTCGGCTGGTTCGCGCCCGGCACGCCTTCGCTCTTGCAGGCGGGCGACAACGAGCGCCTCGCAGAGTTGCTTTCGGTCGAGCGCATCCGTCGTCAGGGCTACTTCAACGTCGAGACGGTCGAACGTCTCAAGCGGCAATATGCAGAGCCGGGCTTCCGTCTCAACCACCCGTACGAGAACGATCTGCTCGCCATCATTTTAACGTTCAACGTGTTCCTCGAAGTCTTCGAGATGCCGTCGCTCGCCTGAAGGTTTAAACGCGCGAGAAATTTTCACACACGAAAAAAATTATGAACCGAAAGCGTCACACTTACGTCCACGAATGGTTTGCGGAGAACGCCGCGAAGCACCCCGACCGCACGGCGATTGACACGGGCGACGGTGGCACGGCCAGCTACGCCGAGTTGCGCGCACGCGCCGTCGGCGTCTCGGCTGCAATCGCCGCCGACAGCGAAACGTTCGGCCGTCCCGTGGTCGTCTTCACGGACAAGCGCGCGGACATGATCGCCGCCCTCATTGGCACGCTCGCCGCGGGCGCGGCCTTCGTCCCTGTGACACCCGACCTGCCCGACGCGCGCCTCGCCGAGATGGTCGCCATCGCCGACCCCGCGTGCGTGCTCTTGGACGCCGCGCTCGCCGCGCGTTACACGTCCAACGTCGCGGCCGTTGATTCGACCGCGCGCGTCTTGACGTTCGACGAGCTTCCCGTCGGCGCGGAGTTCAACGCGCCCGAACTCGACCCGGAGCACTTCTGCTACATCTATTTCAGTTCCGGCTCGACGGGTGAGCCGAAGGGCATCGCGGGGCGTTTGAAGGCGATTGACCACTTCATCCGCTGGGAGTTGCAGACGCTCGACCTGCCCGACGGCGCGCGCGTCAGCCAACTCATCGCGCCGACCTTCGATGCCTTCCTACGCGACGTGTTCGTGCCCTTGTGTTCAGGAGGCACGATCTGTCTGCCGCCCGCCGAAGGTTTTCTCGAAGGCCGCGCGCTCGCCGACTGGCTCGACGCCGCACGGATCAACTTGATCCACTGCGTGCCCTCTCTCTTCCGCACGATCTTCCACGCGCTCGACGCCGCGCGCTTCGCGCAACTGCGTTACGTCCTCCTGTCGGGCGAAGCGATCCGCCCCGCGGATGTCGCCCTCTGGCACGCGACGTTCGGCGCGCGCATCCCGCTCGTCAATCTTTACGGGCCTTCCGAGACGACGATGACGAAGTTTGCCTACTTGGTCGCGCCAGGTGATGAGGAACGTCGCTCGATCCCCATCGGCAAGCCGATGCCGGGCGTCATGGCCTTCCTCGCGGACGAGCACGGCCATCCCACTTCCGCGCCCGTCGGCGAGATTTGCATCCGCACGCCGTTCCGCTCCGCGGGCTACTACCGCCGTCCCGATCTGACGGCGAAAGTCTTCGTCCGTAACCCGTTTGGGACGGACGAGGGCGACGTGATCTACCGGACGGGCGACACCGGCCGATTACTCGAAGACGGCAACTACGAATTCTTAGGGAGACGCGACGGGCAGGTGAAACTGCGCGGCATCAGGATTGACCTCGGCGAGATCGAGAACGCGACGATGGCGACCGGCCTCGCGCGCGAAGCGGTAGCGAGCGTCCACGAAGACGAGCGCGGGCAGACCTTGTGCGCCTACGTGGTCTTCAACGAAGGCGCGCGCGCCGCAGACCTGCGCGAAGCCTTGCGCCAACGTCTCCCGGCCGCGTTGTTGCCGGGCGTCCTGATTCCCCTCGAACGCATCCCGACGCTGCCGAACGGCAAAGCGGATCGCCTCTCGCTGCCGAACCCCGCGGAGTATCTCGCGGCGCGCGCCGGTGCGAACGCCGAACCGCTCAGCCCCATCGAAGAGATCATCGCGGGCGTCTGGTGCAAGCTGCTGCAACTTCCTGCGGTGCGGCGCGAAGACAGCTTCTTCGAGTTGGGCGGCCATTCGCTGCTGGCGGCGCAAGCCACGGCGCGCATCGGCAACGCGCTCGACACGGACGTTCCGCTGCGCCTCATCCTCCAAGCCCCGCGCCTCGGCGACCTCGCGCGCGAGGTGCAACAACTCATGAAGGATTACGAGGACGACGACAACGGCACGGACATGCCGGAACTCGTGCGCGCGGAGCGAGGCGACCGTGTGCCCTTGTCGTTCGCGCAGCAACGCCTCTGGTTCATAGATCAACTCGAACCCGGCAACGCCGCCTACAACGTCCCCTTCGCCGTGCGCCTCAAGGGCACACTCAACGTCTCTGCGCTGACCGATTCCTTGAACGAGATCGTCAGGCGTCACGAAGTCCTGCGTACAACGTTCCCGACCGTGGACGGCGCACCCATTCAACTAATCCACGAGGCGCAACCTGTGCCCGTGCCGGTCGAGAATCTTGAACACTTGTCTCCCACGGAGCGCGAGCAGGCGGCGCAGAAGTTGGCGACGGTCGAAGCAAGTAAGCCCTTCGACCTCGCCACCGGATCGCTCTTGCGCGCGCGCTTGGTGCGGCTGAGCGAGCAGGAGCATGTGCTCGTGGTCGTGCTTCACCATATCGTTTCGGATGGCTGGTCAATCGGCGTGTTGGTGCGTGAGTTCAGCCAACTCTACGAAGCCTATCAAACGGGTCAGTCGTCGCCGCTCGTGGAGTTGCCCATTCAGTACGCGGACTACGCGCTGTGGCAGAGAGAGTGGCTGCAAGGCGACGTGTTGGACTCGCAGCTTGCCTACTGGCGCGAACAACTGAAAGATTTAGAGCGGCTGGAACTGCCGACCGACGGCGCGCACGCGACGGCAGGTGCGGATTGCTCGGTGGTGCGCTTCGAGGTCGGAGAAGAACTGACCGAGAGCTTGCGCGAACTGAGTCGCAAAGAAGGCGTCACGCTGTTCATGGTGTTGACGGGCGCGCTGCAACTGCTGCTCAGCAAATACACGGGGCAGACGGACGTGGCGGTGGGAACGGCGGTGGCGAACCGTGGGCGCGTGGAGATTGAACCTCTCGTCGGCTTCTTCGTCAACACGCTGGTGTTGCGCACAGATTTGTCGGGTGCGCCGAGCTTTGCGGAGTTGTTGCGGCGCGTGAGCGCGTCGGCGTTGGGGGCTTATGCGCATCAGGAGTTGCCGTTCGAGAAGTTGGTGGAGGAACTCGACCCGGAGCGCGACTTGAGCCGGAACTCGCTGTTTCAAGTGGCGTTCGCTTTCGAGAACGTGCTGCTGCCTTCGTTCGATCTGGCCGAGCTTGAAGTGGACAGTCTGAGTGTCGAGGGCGGCGCGTCGAAGTTCGACCTGACATTGACGATCTCGGAAGCAAGCGGCCGACTCGTCGGCGGCATGGAATATCGCACAGACCTGTTCGCGCGCGAGACCGTCGAGCGGATGGTCGCGCACCTGCGGAACATCTTCGAGTCAATCGTGGCGGACGCGTCGCAGAGCCTCTCTACAATTCAGATGCTCAACTCCGCGGAAGTCCGGCAACTCGTCGAAGGATGGAACGACACCGCGACCGACTATCCGAAGGACAGCACCGTCCATCAACTGTTCGAGCAGCAGGCCGCGCTCACGCCCGACGCGACGGCGCTCGTCGTGGGCGGCGAGACGATCAGTTACGGCGAGTTGAATCGCCGTGCGAACCAACTCGGCCGTCACCTGAGAAAGTTGGGCGTGCGTGCCGAGAGCAGAGTGGGCGTGTGTGTGGAGCGCGGCGCGGAGTTAATCGTAACGTTGCTCGGCGTGCTCAAGGCGGGCGGGGCGTATGTGCCGCTCGATGCAGAGTATCCGAAGGAGCGCGTCGCGTACATGCTGGCCGACGCGGGCGTGTCCGTCATCGTCGCGCAGTCGCGGCTGATTGATGCGTTGCCCGAACACGAACTCCCGGTCGTCTCGATTGACGATGTATGGGACGACATCTCTGAAGAGAGCGCGGACGACTTCGACGGCGGGGCGACTTTCGACGGCGGTGCAACGGCGGACAATCTGGCCTACGTGATCTACACGTCGGGTTCGACGGGGCGGCCGAAGGGCGTCGCCGTCGCGCACCGCTCGGTGGTGCGTCTGGTGAAGGAAACAAACTACGTCGAACTGACGCCGCGCGAGGTCGTCTTGCAGTACGCGCCCGTGTCGTTCGACGCTTCGACCTTTGAAGTGTGGGGCAGTTTGCTGAACGGGTGCAAGTTGTTCGTCGCCCCGGCCGGGAAGTTGTCCCTGTGGGAGTTGGGCGAGCAGGTGTCTGCGGCGGGCGTGACGACGATGTGGCTGACGGCCGGGCTGTTTCAACAGATGGTCGAGGAGGAGTTGGAGAGTTTGCGCGGCGTGCGGCAGTTGCTCGCGGGCGGCGACGTGCTGCGCCCGGCGCAGGTCGAACGCGTGCTGCGCGAGTTGCCCGAAGTCAACTTGATCAACGGCTACGGCCCGACGGAGAACACGACGTTCACCTGCTGCCACCGGATGCGCGGCGAACGCGACGCAGCGGCGGCGGGCGCGAGCGTGCCGCTGGGGCGACCCATCTCGAACACGCGCGTCTACGTCCTCGACGGAGAGATGCGGCCGGTGGCTTTGGGAGTGTACGGCGAACTCTACGTCGGCGGCGACGGACTCGCGCGCGGCTACACGAACAGCCCCGGCCTGACGGCCGAGAAGTTTGTGCCCGATCCGTTCGGCGCGGAGGCGGGCGGGCGGCTGTATCAGACGGGCGACATCGTGCGTCGTCGCGCGGACGGCCAGATAGAGTTTCAGGGGCGGCGCGACGGGCAGGTGAAACTGCGCGGCTTCCGCGTCGAACCCGGCGAGGTCGAGGCGTTGCTCGGCGAGCACGAGGCAATCGGCGAGTGCGCGGTCGTCGTGCGCGAATCCACCCACGGCGGCAAGCGGCTCGTCGCCTACGTCACGCCGCGCGGCGGGGAACTGTCGCGTGTTGACGAACCATTAAGCGTTGACGAACTGCTGAGCGTTGACGAACTGCGTCGTTATGCCAGAGCGCGTCTGCCGGAATACATGACGCCCGCGGCCTTCGTCGTGCTGGCGCACCTGCCGCTCACGCCGAACGGGAAAATTGATCGCGCCGCGCTGCCCGACCCGGCGCAGCCGAACGGAGCGGAGACAACTTACGTCGCCCCGCGCACAGCGGCGGAAGAGACGCTGGCGGCCATCTGGTCGGAGTTGCTCGGCGCACAGCGCGTCGGCGTCAACGACAACTTCTTCGACCTCGGCGGCCACTCTCTGCTCGCGACGCAACTCGCTTCGCGCGCGCGCGCCGCCTTCGCCGTTGACTTGCCGCTGCGCGCCATCTTCGAGCACCCGACGCTCGAAGACCTCGCGGCCTTGATCGACGTGCAGGCGGAACGCACGGACGACGCGATGACAACGGCGACGGATGCCATCGTGCCCGCGCCTTCGGCGAGCGACGAAGAAGTCGAAGCTCTCTTAGCCGAGATCGAACAACTCTCCGACGAGCAGGCGCGCATGGCCCTCGCCGCCAACGCCAACGACTCCGCCACCTCGAACGGTAACTAGAAACATGCAGAACAGTTCTCAACTGGCAGCACGCATGGCGGCTCTGTCGCCGGAGAAGCTGGAATTGCTGCGCGCGAAACTGGGCGGGCGCGTGCGCCAGCCCGGCACGGCGCGGCTCTCCCACGCGCAGCAGCGGCTCTGGTTCGCGCATCAGGCCGACCCCGAGAGCGCGGCCTACAACATGCCGTTCGACATCCCCTACACGGGCGCGCTCAACGAGACGCTCGTGCGGCTTACGCTCGACGAACTCGTGCGGCGTCACGAAGCCCTGCGCACAGTCTTCCCCGCGAGTGCGACCGACGGCACGCCCATCCAACAAGTACTCGCGCCCGCGCCCGTCCGCGTGCCCGTGCTCGACTTCTCCGCGCTGCCCGCGCACGCGCGCGACCGCGCCGCGCGTCAAGCGGCCGACGCCGAAGCGCGCCGCCCTTTCGATCTGGCGACCGGCGCGCTGTTTCGCGCGACGCTCATCCGCCTCGCGGACGAACAGAAAGTTCTGCTCTGCACGCTGCACCACATCATCTGCGACGGCTGGTCAATCTCCGTCCTGCTCGAAGAGTTCAGCGCGATCTACGTCGCCCTCGACGCGGGACGCGAACATGCGCTGCCCGCAGTCTCCGTGCAATACCGCGACTACGCCGAGTGGCAGCGCAGGCAAGGCGCGGAGGTGTTCGCCGCCGACCTCGCCTACTGGCGCGAGCAACTCGCGAACCTCACGCCGGTTGACGTGCCGCCCGACCTCACGCGCCGCGCGCGCACGATGTCGCCGCCCGCCGCCGGGTTGGAGTTCAACTGGTCTGGCGAACTGGCACAGGGGATCGCGCAGTTCGGTAAGGCCGAGGGCGTGACGCCGTTCATGTTGCTCACGGCCGTCTTCCAATGGCTGCTCGCGCGTTACGCGGAGCGCGACGACATCGCCATCGGCGCGGACATCGCTGGGCGCAGTCGTCTGGAGACGGAGCGCGTCGTCGGCTACTTCGTCAATCAAGTCGTCTTGCGCACGCGGCTCGATCCCGCTTGGACATTTCGCCAACTGCTGGCGCGTGTCCGCGAGACGGTGCTCGACGCCTACGCGCATCAGGAGTTGCCGTTCGACCGCGTGGTTGACGATCTCGCGCCGCGCCGCGAAGTCGGGCGCACGCCCTTCTTTCAGGCGAAGCTGGTCGTGCAGAACATGCCCGAAGCGAAGCACAGTCTCGCGGGCTTGCGCGCGTCGCGCTGGCAACTCGGAAACTACTCGGCGAAGCTCGACCTCACGCTGGCCTTTCGCCTGAACGAGCAGCACGTCGGCGGCGTGCTCGAATACGCCGCAGACCTCTACAGCCGCGAGCGCGTCGAAGCGTTGCTCCGACATTTCCGCAACCTCGTCGCCGACGCCATCAGCGACCCCGAACGTCGGCTCGAAGACCTCTCCCTCACCGGCGAAGACGAACGGCGGCAAGTGCTTCAGTGGGGCACGGGCGCGCGCCGCGAGTTGCCCGCACGTTGCCTCCACGAAATGTTTGCGGCGCAGGTCGCGCGGACGCCGGACGCAGACGCGCTCGTCTCAGACGGCGTGCGTCTCACTTACGCCGCGCTCGAAGCGCGCGCGAACCAACTCGCACGGCACCTGCGCGGCCTCGGCGTCAGTCCCGAAGTGCGCGTCGGCATCTACCTGCCGCGCACGCCCACGATGTTCGTCGCAGCGCTCTCGATCCTCAAGGCGGGCGGCGCATACGTGCCGCTCGACCCCGAACACCCGCAACAGCGCACGGCCGACCTCATCGAAGACTCGCAGCCCGCCGTGATCCTGACCGACTCGGCGCACGAAGGCGCGCTGCCGTCGAGTTGGGCGCACGTCGTCTGCCTCGACACGGAGCGCGCGTCTTTCGAGCATCAACCGGACACCGCGCCCGCGAACGTGACGTTGCCCGCCAACACGGCCTACCTGATCTACACGTCGGGTTCGACTGGCAAGCCGAAGGGCGTCGTTGTCTCGCACGCGGGCGTCGTCAATCTCGCGCTCTCGCAGATCAAAGAGTTCGGACTCCGGCGCGGCCGGACGGTCTCGCAGTTCGCCCCGCTCGCCTTCGACGCCTCGGTCTACGAATGGACGATGGCCTTGCTCTCCGGCGCGACGCTGGCCGTCGCCTCGCGCGAGAACATCGCGCCCGGCGAACCGCTCACGGATTTCCTCGACCGCCACGCGGTCAACGTCGTCACGCTGCCGCCGTCAATCTTGTCGAAGCTCCCTGAAGGGCGACTCGCCACCGTGGACACGCTCGTCGTCGCGGGCGAGGCGTGCGCGCCCGAACTCGTCGCGCGCTGGGCGACGGGTCGGCGTATGTACAACGCCTACGGCCCGACCGAAACCTCCGTCTGCGCCACTCGCACGCGGCCGCTCGTGCCACAACAACGCATCACCATCGGCCGCCCGCTCCGCAACCTCGACGCGTTTCTGCTCGACCGCAACTTGCGCCCCGCGCCCGTCGGCGTCCCCGGCGACCTCTACGTCGCGGGCGCGGGACTCGCGCACGGCTACCAGCACCGCCCCGGCTTGACGGCCGAACGCTTCGTGCCGAATTCCTTCGGCGCGGCGGGCACGCGCCTCTACCAGACCGGCGACCGCGGCCGCTGGCTGCCCGACGGAACGATTGAATTCATCGGCCGAGCCGACGAGCAGATCAAGATCAACGGCTGCCGCGTCGAACCGGGCGAAATCAACGCCCTGCTCACGCGCCACCCCGGCGTTAAAGAAGCCTTCACCGTCGTCCACCAACGCAACGGCCACAGCAACAGCACCAGCAGCAACACCCTCGTCGCCTACACAACCGGCGACGCACGCGAGGCGGAACTGAGGGAATACCTCACACGACATCTTCCCTCGTACATGGTGCCGCAACGCATCGTGCGCCTCGATGCCTTGCCCCTGACCACCAACGGCAAAGTTAACCGCCAAGCCCTCCCCGCGCCCGACGCCCTATCGGCCGCCGAGAATGGCACGACCGGCTACGCCGCGCCACGCACGGCGGTCGAAGCACTCCTGTGCCGCGTCTGGGCGGAAGTCTTAGGCCGCGAGCATGTGGGCATCCACGATAACTTCTTCGAACTCGGCGGCGATTCCATCCTCAGCATCCAGATCGGAGCGCGCGCCGCACAGCACGGCCTGACGCTCACGACGCGCGAGTTGTTCGAGCACCAGACCATCGCCGCACTCGGCGAGGCAGCCGGGTTGGAACTAACAGCCACAGACGGCACACGCGGGATGAGTGACGGCGAGGAGGTGGCACTGACGCCGATCCAGCGGTGGTTCTTCTCTCAAGGGTGGCGACGCGAGTGGCACTACAACCAGGCGGCGTTGCTCGCTGATGCAATACAAGTGGACGGCAGGCTGATGCAAGCAGCGGTCGAGCGGGTGCTGGCCGCGCACGAAGTCTTCGACTTGAGATATGAACGAACAGAGAGCGGGGAAGTACGCCAACGCTACGCCGGGCGGGCAGCGGAGAGCGAGAGCACTCAGCGGCGGTGCGGGCGGGTGGACTTGCGCTCATTGCCACGGGCAACTCAGGGCAAGGTGATTGAGCAGGTGGCGGCGCGGGTGCAAGCGAGCTTGAACTTGGAAGTCGGCCGCCTCGTCACAGCACTGCGCTTCGAGGTGGCGAACACAGACGGCGGCACGGGCGACGGGGGCAGATTGTTAGTCGTAGCGCATCACTTAGTTATAGACGGAGTCTCATGGCGCATCCTGCTCGACCAAGTCGAGCGCGTTTATCAGGACGTGCAAGCGGGCAGCGAAAGTGCGTTGCGCGGGCAGGGGAGTTCCTTCGGCCAGTGGGCGCAGGCGCTCGTCCGTGAAGCAGAGAGTGACGAGACGCGGGGAGAGTTGGCATACTGGCTCACGCAGCAACCACGCGCTGACGAAGGGTTGCCGCGCGACTCCGAGACGGGCGCGAACACGGTCGCGTCAAGTGAGTCAATAGCGGTGGAGTTCGATGAGGCGCAGACGGATGTGTTGCTGCGGGAAGTGCCGCGGCGGATGAGGGCGCAGGTGGAAGAGGTGCTCGTGTTAGGCGTCGTCGAAGCTCTGCGGGAGTGGGGCGGGAGTGAGTCAGTCGTGGTGGAATGTGAGGGACACGGCAGAGAGCCACTCGCGGGTGTGGACGTGACGCAGACGGTCGGTTGGTTCACTACGCTGTATCCAGTTCGCTTCACACAGGCGACAGAAAGTGACGGGTCGAACAACGACGGCGCGATGAGCAACAGCGACGTGACGATGGCGGAGCGACTGCGCGAAGTGCGCGATCAGTTACGCGCAGTGCCGCGCAAGGGCTTGGGCTACGGTCTCTTGAAGTACGTCGGACAGGCGGAAGAGTTAAGAGGAGCGAGTGCGGAGGTGAGTTTCAACTACTTGGGGCAGTGGGATGCCAACCTCGGCGGGCTGTTCGGTGGCGCGAAGGAGAGCGCGGGTGCGTCGCAGTGGGAAGGCGAGGAGCGGTCGCACCTGATCGGTGTGAATGGCAGCGTGAGCGGGGCGCGGTTGCGTATGGTGTGGACGTATAGCCGCGACCTGCATAAGGCAGAGACGATGGAGCGGGTGGCGGCGTTGTTCCGTCGCACGGTCGAACAGGTCGTCGCGGCGTGTAGCGATCAGCGTAGCGCGCCGGTGGCGGCGGACTTTCCGCTGGCAAAGTTGGATGACAAACGTTTAAAGGGCGTGCTGGCGCGCCTTGAGCAGCGGCGACGGCGTGCGAGTTGATCCGTTTGATTGCGGGAGCGATGTTGATGAGCGAAATCATGTTGAATAGTTCGGAGCCGGAGATCGCGGATATTTATCCCCTCTCGCCGATGCAGCAGGGCATGCTGTTCCTCGCGTTGAACGCGCCCGGCAGCGGCATGTACGTCGAACAGGTGACCTACACGCTGCGCGGCGAACTCGACCTGGCGGCCTTCGAGCGTGCGTGGCAGCACGCCGCCGCGCGTCACGCGGTGCTGCGCACGTCGCTGCTGTGGGAAGACGCGGGCGAGCCGCTTCAGATCGTCGAGCAGGAAGTCAAAGTCCCCTTCGCGCGCGAAGACTGGTGCGCGCTCCCGCACGCCGAACAGGAGACGCGCCTGCGCGCTTATCTCGAAGCCGACCGGAGACGCGGCTTCGACCTCGCGCACGCGCCCCTCTTCCGTCTGGCGATCTTCCGCGTCGACACGGGCGCGTACCGCGTCGTGTTCACACATCACCACGTGATTCTCGACGGCTGGTCAATCGCAGTGCTGCTCGACGAAGTGATCGCGGCCTACGGCGCGTACGCGGCGGGCGACATCCCGCGCCTGCCCGAGCCGCGCCCTTACCGCGACTACATCGAGTGGATCGTCTCGCAGGATCAAGACGCAGCGGAGCATTTCTGGCGCGAGCGCCTCGCCGGTTTCGCGGAGCCGACGCTCATCAAACCCACGCCCGCGGGCAAGTCCATCGAGGGCAGCAAAGAGGAACTGCGCGTCACCCTGTCGGACGAGTTGAGCGGCAGACTGTCGGAACTGGCGCGCGCCTCGCAGGTGACATTGAACACCATCGTGCAAGGTGGCTGGGGCTTGCTGCTGAGCCGGTACGTGGGTCGGCCGGACGTCGTGTTCGGCGCAACCGTCTCCGGTCGTCCACCTGCGCTGGCGGGTGTCGAACAGATGATCGGCCTCTTCATCAACACGCTGCCCGTGCGCGTGCAGGTTGGGACGGACGTGAGCGTCACGGCGTGGCTGCGACAGTTGCAGCGCGAGGCGG
>JAUZFQ010000155.1 GCA_030838445.1 Pyrinomonadaceae bacterium
TCGGATTGCGGATTAAAGACGGAAGCAGTTGCTTTCTTTAATCCGCAATCCGAAATCCGCATTCCACAATCGAAAACACGGTTCCGGCAACTTTTCCACAGATACTGTGGAAAAGTCTGTGGAAAAAACGCTTTTTGGCGTTACAAGTTCCTGACAACTTTAGACTTCTAGCATTTTGCACATCTTCGCGGCAAAGTTTTGCATTCCTGTTTCAAAGGCCGTTAAAGACGTGGACGCTCAACGCTTTGGACGCCTCAATCAACGCCCTTCAATGCGGCGCACGCGCTTTTTCCCGCACGTGTTTTTCTGCTACGCGCTAATCCTCGCATGTGCCGCTTCGTGTGTTAAGTTGCCCCGCCGCGCCGGAGTTGTAAGCGGTCTCACAACAAGTGGACTCGCGCCCTCCGCACAAACCACGACGGCGACGACGCCACCCGTCAACATCAACACCGCCACGCGCGAAGAGTTGGAGAGACTGCCCGGCATCGGCGAAGGGCTGGCCGCGCGCATCATCGCACACCGCGAACGCCACGGGGCGTTTCGACGCGTCGAACACCTCATCATCGTGCGCGGCATCAGCGAGCGACGCTTCGAGGCTCTGCGCGCCTTCGTTACCGTCAACTGATCGAACCCTATCTCACGCCGTCCGGCCGAAGTCGTCGCTGAAGCGCACGATGTCGTCCTCGCCGAGATATGAGCCGCGTTGGATTTCGATGAAGATCAATTTCTCCGAACCGGGATTTTCGATGCGGTGCTTCGCCTCGACGGGAATGTCTATGGTGTCGCCCGTCCGAAGCGTGATCTCTTCGTCGTTTAAAGTCACCAGCCCCGCGCCCGCCACCACCATCCAGTGCTCGGCGCGCTGCGCGTGCTTCTGGTAACTCAGCCGCTTCCCGGCCAAGACTTCGATGCGCTTGACCTTGAAGTCCTTGCCCTCGTCGAGCACCGTAAACGACCCCCACGGGCGTTCGTCATAAAGCGGCGACGCGTTCGCCGTCCCGGATTCTGCCATGCTTACAACTCCCTGCATTGATTGATTCGCAATTCTTCCGCCGCGCCCGGCCGCAACCAACGCGCCGCACACCCGCCGCCGGATGGCTCAAACAATTTACACGCACAAAGTTTCCCTGTCACCCGAATGAAGGGGTAAAGGTGAAAGGGTAAAGGGGAAAGGTGACGAGCGAATGTTCGCCACGCGGTTTTGGGCTTCTCGCCTTTTACCTTTCCCCTTCACCCCTTCCCTTTACCCCTTCCCCTTTCCCTCTTACTCATTCACGCACAAAAGTTTCGACCTTCAAGTCTGAGCCGTCGGTGCTGATGGTGATCGTGCCGCTGCGGCCGGTCTGTAGGACTCGTGCGCCGGACGCGCGCCAGCGTTCCAGGACGTTGTTGTCCGGGTGGCCGAAGGGCGAGGCGAGGCCGACCGAGACGACGGCGACTGAGGGGCAAACGGCCTTGACGAAAGATTCCGTGGAAGAGGTGCGACTGCCGTGGTGCGCGACCTTCACGACGTCGCTGTGCAGTAGGTCACCGGCGGCGACGAGCGCGGCCTCCGCGTCGCGTTCGATGTCGCCCGTCAAGAGAAACGCGCGCGAGCCGTAGCGCACGCGCAGCACGAGCGAGTCGTTGTTCTCCGACAACGCCCCGGTCTCTTCGCCCGCGCGCGGCGGCCAGAGCACGTCCACAGTGGCCGCGCCGAACTTGAGTCGGTCGCCGCGCCCGACGAGTTCGACGGGGACGCGCTCGCCGCGAAGCGTCCCGGCGAGGCGCGCAAACTCCGCCCCGCCCGCGTCGGCGCGACCGAAGAGAGCGGCGCGCACTTTGAAGTTGTGCGCGATGTCGTTCAAGCCGCTCATGTGATCGGCGTGCGCGTGGGTGGCGAGGATGTAATCAACCTGCGCCCGCCCGCGCCACCAGAGGTATTCAGACACGACCGCTTCGCCGATGCCGCGCGCGTCGCGCTCGAACCGCGCCGCCGTCGTCGCAGCAGCGTCGTCCTCCACTTCGCCCGCGCGTGCGCCGAAGTTCGCGCGGCCGCCCGCGTCAACCAACAGCGTCGCGCCGTTCGGGAACGTGAGGAGCGCGGCGTCGCCCTGTCCCACGTCGAGCAGGTCGAGACGCAGACGCCCGTCGGGTCGCCCTGCGCTGAGCGGGTGCAGCACGACGAGCGACAGGCAGAGCGTCGCAGTCGCCCACGCGAGCCGCCGCGCGAGGCGTCGCCGCCGACGCGTTCGCCCAGTCGCTTCTTCCGGTCGTCGCGTGCGTCCCGTCGCTTCTTTTGGTGATGACGCGCCCGGCGGCGGTGGCACAGGTTGCCAGCGCCCTAGATGGACGAGCAAGAGGGCGAGCGGCACGTAGTACAAAACGTAGATCGCGGCGGCGCGCCCCGTGTATTCCGGCAGCCTGAGCGACGCCACGCCCGCGCGTGCGAACGGGTCAACGCCGTGCGTCATCAGCCAGTTCATCTGCTCCACCAGCCACACGAGCGGCCGCGCCGCGCTCGCACTCACAGACGCGATCATCAACGCCGCCAGCGAGCCGAGCGAGACGGCCGCCATCAACACGCCGACGAAGACGTTCAGCAACACCGACGCCGCCGACACGCGATGAAAGTAGACGACGAACAACGGCAGCAGCAACACCTGCACGCTCGCCGAGACGACCATCGCGCCGCAGGCGTAACGCGCCAACGCCTGCACGCGCCAGCGCTCCAACTTCGCGGCCGCGCCCGTCTTGAAGAGGCGATAGTTGTAGACGTTTCGCGCCGCGTCATGCCGCCACGCGCGCTCGCTCCAGAACAGAGTCTCGCCGAGCGCGCGAAACCAGCGCGGGCACGCGGGCGGGCGCGGCGTGGCGCGCGTCGGATGCCAACTGCCGACCACGCGCAGTCGTTCGAGTAGCGGCCAGCCGAGCGCGACGATGCCGAGCACCGACAGGAACGTGAGTTGGAACGACGGATCGAAAAGCTCCGCCGGTCGGTAGGCGAGCAGCACGAGCGCCGCGCCGCCGAGCGCGTTCAGCGTCGCCCCGCGACGACCGACGACGGGCGCGAGCGCGACCACCGTGAACATCAAAGCCGCGCGCACGACTGACGACTCCGCGCCCACCGCCAGCGTGTAGAGCCACAGCACGACGCACGGCACGGCGAACTGCAAGGCGCGTCGCCCCGTCACGCGCCGCATTAGCAACAGCACGAGGCCGCCGACGAAACTGATGTGCAGTCCGCTGATCACGAGGACGTGAAACGTGCCGCCTTCGCGAAAACGCTCTGCGCTCGCGCGCGTGAGGCCGTGCCGGTTGCCCAGCAGCGCGGCCTGTAAGACGCCTGCCGTCTCCGCCGAAAAATTTTCCGACATGCGCCCGCGCAGATGCTCGCGCCACGCTTCGAGCCACACGAGCAAGAGCGGCACGCGTTCGTCGTCGAGTCGCTCCACGAGCAGCGGGCTTTTGAGCGTGCCCCGCGCGTCCACCCCGCGCCGTTCCAAAAATTCCGTGAGCGACGTGCCGCCCGGATTGCGAAACTCCTCCGCGCGTTCGAGCGCAACCAGCACGCGCACCCGCGCGCCGCGCCGCAACTCCAACTCATCGTATCTCTCCCGCGTCCGCGCGTCGCGCACGGGCGCGAACAACTCCACCGCGCCCGACGCCGCACGCTCCGCCCCGCGCGCGCCGAGACGCTCGACGCCGAGCGCGAGATAAAAACCGTCCGGCGCAAACTCCGGCGCGCGTGCGACGACTCCGGTAATCTCCACCGGGTCGCCCGAAGCAACGCGCCCCTCTTCGTACAGACGCCGCACGCGCTCCACGCCGACGCCGTGCCGTTCGACTCCGGCGAAGGCCGCGCCGACCGCTACGAACGCGAGCAGCGCGCACGTCGTCGCGAGTGCGGGTCGTTTGAGTTTAAAGGCGACGAGGGCGAGCAAAGTTGTGAGTGCGCTTGAAAGTATGGAGTTGAAAAGCGGCGGCGCAATAAAGCGCGCGAGCAGTATCCCGGCGGCGAACGAGGCCGCCGGCAGCGCGAGCGGGTGAGGATTGAAAGACGGCCTGTGAGATGCCGTCGCCGTGTCTGGCAAGTTGTTTCAGCCTTTGGTCTGTGCCGCCGGTTAAACTCTCTTCGTCAACTTAAACTTTCTTCGTCAACTTAGACTCGCTTCGTCAACTTCATCAGTTTCGCCACGGCCGCCACGAGGTGCGACGGATCGACGGGTTTGGGGATGTGCGTCTGGTAGCCGGCGGCGAGCGCGCGGCGGCGGTCTTCGTCTCTGACGTAAGCCGTCAGCGCGGCAGCGGGGATGTTGCCGCCGTGCTCCGGCGCTAGCGCACGCACCTTGCCGATGAGCGCGAAGCCGTCTTCGCCCGGCATGCCGAGATCGGAGACGAGCACGTTCGGCTTCCACTCCGACAACGCTCTCAACGCATCCATGCTCGAACCGGCGGCGCGCACGTGCGCTCCGTATTGATTCAAGACCGCGCATAAAATCTCAAGCGTGTCCGGCTCGTCGTCAACCACGAGCACGCGCAAGCCCACCAACTCCGGGTCGCCGCCCCTCACGTCGAACACCGCTCGAGGCAGAGACAGCGCGGCCGCGGAGTCGCCCGGAAGTCGCGCCACATCCGCCGTCCCCTCGTTTGCAGTCGCAAGCGGCAACCGCACGATGAACGTCGCGCCCGTGCCCGCGCCGTCGCTTTCGGCCGAGACCGTGCCGCCGTGCAGTTCGACCAGATGGCGCACGATGGCGAGACCCAAGCCCAACCCGCCGTAGGAGCGCGTCGTTGACGAGTCGGCCTGCCTGAACCGCTCGAAGACGTATGGGACGAACTGCGCGTCAATGCCGATGCCGTCATCACGCACGCGCACCTCAAGGCTCGACTCAACGCGCGACATGCTCACTTCGATCAGCCCCCCCGCGGGCGTGAACTTGATCGCGTTCGCAACCAGATTCCAGATGATCTGCTGCAAGCGTTCCGCGTCGCCGAGAATCACGCCCGCGTTGTGATCGAGCGCGACCGCCAGCGTGATCTCTTTGGCGGCCGCCGCGGGCTGCAAGGTGTCCACCGCAGACTGCACGACGGGGGCGAGCGCGAGCGGCGTGCGGTTCACTTTCAATTTCCCGGCGATGATGTGCGACACGTCGAGGATGTCGTCAACGATCCGCGTCTGCGCGCGTGCGTTATGCTCGATGACCTGCATCGCCTTGCGGACGCTCTCGTCGTCGAGGATGCCGGAGTTGAAGAGTGCCGCCCAGCCGAGGATCGAGGTGAGGGGCGTGCGCAGTTCGTGCGAGACGGTGGAGAGGAATTCGTCCTTGAGGCGGGCGGAGGTTTCGGCCGCGCCGCGCGCCGCGCGTTCACTTTCGAGCAACTGCTCGCGCTCGCGCGCCGCGCGCCTGCGCTCGCTCACGTCGTGGAAGACGATGATCACGCCGATGATGCGACCACTCTGATCCTTGATCGGTGCGCCGCTGTCTTCAATCGGAATTTCCCGGCCGTCTCTGGCGATGAGCGTGGTGTGATTGGCCAGCCCGACGACGACGCCTTCGCGCACGATGGCGTCGAACGGGCTTTCCACCCGCTCGCGCGTCTCCTCGTTGACGATGTTGAATACTTCGCCGAGCGGCCGCCCCGCGCCGCTGCGCGTCGTCCAGCCCGTGAGGGCTTCGGCCGTGGGGTTGATGAAGTTGATCGAGCCTTTGATGTCGGTCGCGATCACGGCGTCGCCGATGCTCGACAGCGAGACCTGCAACCACTCGCGCTGCTCGCGCAGACGCTTCTCCGCGCCGCGCCGCGAACTCGCGAACAGCACCAGACTCACGAAGAGGACGAGCCGGTTGAAGACCACGAACGCGGCTTTGCCCGTCAGCGGCACGCCCGCGAAGTAGTCCAACGTGATCTCGAACGCGAAGGCGACGAGAAGCCCCGGCCCCCGCCCCAGATACCACGCGCTGGCGATCATCAAGGCGATGACCAGCGGTGTCACGTCGAGCCTCAACTTGAACACCTTCTGGAGTCCGACGGACAACAGGAGGAGCAGCGCGAATGCCCCCAACGCCAACCCGTAACGCAGCGCGGCCGATCTTATCTCTTTCGCCATCCTGAACTCTCTGAGCCGAACATTCCCTACCAGCGTCCACTGCGAGGTGATTTCCGGCGAGGCGACGGTGTGCCAGTTTACCCCAAGAACCCCTCCCCGTCGCACACGTTTTTAGTCACCGCGACTCATTTCAGATCATGAGGGCAATAATATTGTTGACTCACACGGCGACGAACCGGCAGGATTACCACTTGCAGCGTCACCTTTTGGCAACCACTGTCTCTCGAATCATCTTAAGCAGCTTTTATTAAATTTACACGGAGGTAAGTCACCTATATTATTGCCCGAAGTTGGGCGCGAACCTTGGCGCACTCGAAGCATTCCTGAAGACATTCCC
Source organism: Pyrinomonadaceae bacterium (assembly GCA_030838445.1). GTDB lineage: Bacteria > Acidobacteriota > Blastocatellia > Pyrinomonadales > Pyrinomonadaceae > JAIVJZ01. Next base: position 6,429 of record JAUZFQ010000155.1, read on the forward strand.
TGTAGAGCATTGAGATAAGGAGGAAACTTGGCAACAAAGAAGAAGATTGCAACGAAGCGTGATCCGGCGCGAACGGACGTCAACCTTCGCGCCGCGATGGCCGGTGGGCAAAGCGCTGCGGAAGAGGTGATCGAGTTCCGCATGAAACAGCGTCGCAAGCGTGCGGCGATTGAAAAGAAGCTGGCTGCAAGCCCGCGCGGACTCGACGCGCACGCGCGCGTGCGTGTACTGGACACGGCGGCTTTCATGCCCGAGACGTCGCGAGCCTTGTTCGGCGCGAGGACATCTGTCGGGGTGCTGATCGCCGAAGGCGACTCGTGGTTCGACTATCCCATGCAGGACGTGCTGCGGCTGCTCGAAGATAAGTATCTCTTCGATGTCGAGTCCGTGGCTCACATGGGAGACTGTGTTGAAGACATGGCGCATTCCAAAGGTCAATTCGAGGAGTTCGCGCGCCGTCTGGAGAAATTGCTCGGCCAGACCAAAGTGCCGCGCGCCATTCTGTTGTCGGGCGGTGGCAACGACATTGCCGGAGATGAGTTTGCCATCCTCCTCAACCATGCGACATCAAAGCTGCCGCCCTTAAACGAGGACATCCTTCGCGGCGTCATAGACGTGCGCTTGAAGCAAGCGTATGCAAGCATCCTCAGCAGTCTCACAGTCATCGCCAGATCTTACCTCGGCCGTCCGATTCCCATCATCACACACGGCTACGACTACCCGGTTCCCGATGGCCGGGGTTTCGCGGGAGGCTGGTGGAAATTGCCGGGGCCTTGGTTGAAGCCCGCTTTCCAGAAAAAGGGACACGACGATCTGACGAAGAACACACAGGTGATCGTGCAACTCATCGACCGCTTCAACGCGATGCTCAGAGCCGTGAGCGCACTCCCGGAGTTCGCACACGTACACTACCTCGATCTACGCGGCACGTTGAATCACGACGGCACGTACAAGAAGCATTGGGCGAACGAATTGCACCCCAACGCGACGGGGTTTGATCTGGTAACGAAGAAATTTGCGGACGCACTCAACAAGGTTTGATCTGAGCGACGCCACAGGACGCAGCTCGCTGTCTCCTGTTCGCCACGACAATCAGCCGGACTGCGAGCACGCACAGACTTACCGCCATCCCGCACGAACGAGTCAGCAGCCGGTTACTTCATGGGAAGTAACCGGCTGCTGACTTCTATATATTTTCACTGACTTCTGTTTGTAGTAGCCGACGCCGTGAGATGGACGACCGTTTCGACGTGGTGTGTCTGGGGGAACAGGTCGAAGGCGCGGATGGAATCGAGGGTGTAGCCCGCGTCGAAGAGGGCGCGTAGGTCGCGCGCGAGGGTGGCGGGGTCGCAGGAGACGTAGGCGATGCGGCGCGGCCGGAGGAGGAGTATGCCGTGGAGGGCTTCGGGTTCCGCGCCCGCGCGGGGCGGGTCGAGGAGGAGGAAGGCGACGGGCGTGAGACTTGGCGCGTGGGCGGCGAGCCATTCGCCGACGCGCGCGGTGTGGACGGAGGCGTTCGTGAGGCCGGCGGCGGCGAGGTTGCGTCGGGCGAACCCGGTGGCCGACGCGTTGCCTTCGATGGCGGCGACGCGTGCGAAGCGGCGCGCGAGCGGAAGGGTGAAGAGGCCGACGCCGCAGTAGAGGTCAACGGCCATCTCGCCCGTCGCGTTTGACTCGCTGCCCAACGCGTTCGACTCGCCGCCCATCGCGGCCGTGTTGCCCGTCATACCCGACTCGCCTGTCACGTCTGACTCACCCATTGTGTCTGGCTCGCCCGTTGTGTCTGGTTCGGTCGGTGTGCCCTTGAGGGCTTCGGCGAGGAGGGGTTCGAGGAGCGCGTGGTTGATCTGGAAGAAGCAGTCGGCGTCGAAGTGATAACGTTCGCCCGCGAGGTCGCGGAAGCGTTCGCGCGCGTCCGACGCGTCGAGCGGCGGGAGGAGCGAAACGCCGTCGTCGCCCGCCACGGCCTGAAACTCTTCCGTCTCGTCAAAGTCGCCGCCCGCGGCGAGCGTCGCGCGCAGGTGCGAGAGTTTGTCCTGCACTTCGGGGAGGACGACGGGGCATTCCGTCACGTCGCAAACGCGGTGCGAGGCGAGTTCGTAGTAGCCGAGGAATTGCCGCACGGGGTCGTGCTGCCAGCGTGCGCGCGAGCGGTAGCGCCAGACGGCGGGCGAGGGCGTGATGGGGATACGAGCGGGCGGTTCGACGCGCGCGATGCGGCGCAGGCAGTCGCGTATGATCTCGACCTTGGCCGCGAGTTGCGCCTCGTAGGTCAACTGCTGGAAGTCGCAGCCGCCGCAGCGGCCGAAGTAGGGACAGGGTGGTTCGACGCGCACGGGCGACGGCGTGATGACTTCAACGACCGACGCGAACGCCACCTTGCCGCGCACGCGTTCGACGCGCGCACGCACTCGGTCGCCGGGCGCGGCAAGCTGAACGAAGAGCGTGTAGCCGTCGGCGTGCCCAAGCCCCGCGCCGCCCGGCACGATGCGCTCGATCTCGACTTCGACTAGAGCGCCCGCGCTCAACTTCCCTTCGGCGGCTGTCGGCGGCGACTCGCGGCGCGGCCTGCGGTGTTGTTTCTTCATCAAGAGAAAAAAGTTCGTTCGGGGTTACTTGTCCGGCGCAGAAGTTTATCGCTGCGCGCAAAAATTCATCGCTGCGTTTAGAGGTAGAACAGGCTGAGCCGAGGCAGGCCGCACTCTTCGCGCAGGAGTTTGGCGAGCAGGCTGTCGAGCGTCTGCTCGTAGGCGGCGCGATCCATGCGCTTGCGATAGGGTTCGAGTTGCGCGGCGGCTTCGGCGCGTCGCGCTTCGAGTCGCGCGGGCGACAGGTCTGCGCGCACGGCTCGATCCAAGAGGTTTTCCAGATCGCCGAGCGAGCCTTCGAGTTGTTCGGCATCCGGGCGCGCGGCCTCGGCGAAATCTTTTTCCAACTCGGACAGTCGCGCGGCGGCGCGTGTGAGCGCTTCGCACAACTCGCCCGCGCCGCCCCCACCGCGTGACTCCTGCTCGACGCGGGCGCGCTCCAGACGCGCGCGCGCCTCCGCCAGATGCCCCGCGATCACTTCGCGCGGGAACGGCAGCGCGCCGTTGCCCGTCGCCGCCGTAGCGGCGCGTTCATCCTTCGCCGCAGTCTCTCCCGTTGAGGCTACATCAGTCGTGTTAGTAATAGCGTCGGTCGCGCCCAGACGCGATTCGAGCCACTCTGCATACTGCGCCTCGACCTCTTCCTGACAGTAAAAGAGCGACTTCACGCTGCGCCGTCTCGGCTTCGCCTCGTAGGAATCGAACGACTGCTCGATGCCCCGCAAGACGATATGCAAAGGAATGCCCCTGTCCTTCCACGTCTCCATCAAAGACCAGTCCAGCGGACTCACGAACAGGTGCTTGCCCCTGCGACGACTAAAGGCGTCTTCGATCTCTGTAAAGTAGTTAAAGTAGTTCACTGTCAGTGGTCAGTAGTCCGTTGTCAGTTGTTCTTTGTCAATTGTCAGTTGCTCAATTCAATTTTTAGTCACGCGCTCATCAGGCGCATGCAACTGACAACTGACGACGGACTACTGACGGCTTTCCTCGTAAATCAATCTCAGCCCTTCGAGCGTGAGCGTGTCGTCAACGGTTTCGATGAGTTCGGAGCCGGTGGCGATGAGCGGGGCGAGGCCGCCCGTGGCGACGACGCGCACGTCGCCGCCGAGTTCCTCGCGCATGCGCCGGAGGATGCCGTCCACGAGGCCGACGTAGCCGTAATAGAGACCCGACTGGATCGCGTCGTTCGTCGTCGCGCCGATGACGGCCTGCGGCCGTTTGATCTCGACGCGCGGCAGTCGCGCGGCGCGCGCGAAGAGTGCGTCGGAGGAGATTTGGATGCCGGGCGTGATGACGCCGCCGAGGTACTGCCCGGCCGAGTTGACGGCGTTGAACGTGGTCGCCGTGCCGAAGTCCACGACGATGACCGGCGCACCGTACTTGTGGCGCGCGGCCACGGCGTCCACGATGCGATCCGCGCCCACGTCCGAGGGCGGCTGGTAGAGAATCTCCATGCCCGTGTGCGTGGTGTGGTCTATGAAGAGCGGCGAGAGGTGAAAGTATTCCTCCGCCATGCGCTTGACCGTGAAGTTCAACTGCGGCACGACCGAAGCGGCGGCGACCGCGTTGATGGCCTTGAAGTCCAGCCCCGCCAGCGCGAACAAGTTGCGCGCGAGCACGCCGTACTCGTCCACCGTGCGCCCGCGCTCGGTCGTCAGACGCCAGTGCGTGACGAGCCGCTCGCCGTCGTAGACGCCGAGCGAAGTGTTGGTGTTTCCGACATCAATGACTAGAAGCATGTTGTTAAAAGTGACGAGTGACAAGTGACGAGTGACAAGCAATCAAGTGACAAGTAACAAGTGTTGAGATGAACCGCCCGGCTTGTTGACCGACGCGGCGGGCGTCACTCGTCATGCTGCTGTCGCGTCCATTCATCGCGCAGGATCGCGTATTGATACTCGTCGCCCCACTTTCCTTTGAACCAGATGTTTTGGATGAAGTGCCCTTCCCGACGCATTCCCAGTCGTTCGAGGAGCGCGATGGAACTCGCGTTTTCAGTGTCCGTGATCGCCACGACGCGGTGCAACCGGAGTTCTCCGAACGCGTAAGCGAGCACGCGGCGCGCGGCCTCGGCGGCCAGACCTTTGCCCTGAAACGGGCGCGCGAGCGTGAAGCCGATCTCCGCCTGTCGCGCGTCGTCCGCGCGCACGCACAACGCGACGTGTCCGGCGAGCGCGCTTGTCTCTTTCACTTCGAGCGCGAAGTTGAACCAGCGTCCCGGCACGCCGGGCGCGAGATGCTGCTGCCCCTCGATCAACTCGCGCGCCCCCTCTTCCGTGTACGACTCCCACGTTTGATAACGCGCCACGAGCGGATCGTTGAGATAGGCGACGAGCGGCGCGAGGTCTGCGTCGCACAAACGACGGAGGACGAGTCGCGCGGATTCGAGCGGGGTGAAAGACGTCTGTTCCATCGCGCACCAATCGTCGCAGCCTTTGACGGACGGGAGATATTAGCCTGTCCGCGCGCCGTGCGTCATTCATCGCACCCGTCCCGCGTTATTCATCGCATGCGCCGCGTCATTCTTCACGCACACCTTGCGTCACCCGGCGCGCTGCGCCTCGCGTCAAGCTCGGCCGAGCACGTCGCATCATGCTCGGCCGAGCACCTTTCATCACGCGCGGCCGAGCACTTCTTCAATCGCGTCGCAGGCGGCGCGCGTGCCGTCTTCGGCCTGCACGCGGCGGCCGATTTCCGTCGCGGCAGTTTGATAAGTTTCGTTGTCCAAGATAGCACGCAACTCGCGCGTCGCGCTCGCGGCGTTGTATCGCCCGCGCGCCAGCACGCGCCCGCACCCCAGACGCGCGACACGCGCGCCGTTGTCGAACTGGTCGTGGCTGAAGGGGACGACGAGCGCGGGGCGTCCGGCGCAGAGCGCCTGCCCCGTCGTGCCGACGCCGCCCTGATGCACGACGGCGCACGCGCGCGGCAGCACTTCGCCGTAAGGCGCGTACTCGAAGGCGGCGACGCCTGCGGGCAGAGGCTCGGCCTGACGGTTGCGTTCGTGGCCGATGAGCAAGAGCGCGCGGCGGCCGAGCGCGCGGGCGGCGGCGATTGACTCGCGGTAAAAATCCTTCGCCACCCAGATGGCCGACGAGCCGAGCGTGAAGATGATGGGCGGCTCTCCCGCGTCGAGAAAGTCTGCGAGCGCGGGCGAGAGGTTGTTGCCTTCGGAGGCGATGTCGTCATTGTCGCCCGCGCGGTCGCGCCGGTCGTAGAAGGGGAAGCCGGTGACGAGCGTGCGGGGCGGCCAGTCAGGTTGCGGGTCGGCCAGCACGCGCGAGAAGAGCGCAAGGACGAGCGTCGGCGAGTGCTGTCCCTCGAAGAGCGGGTGCGCGTTCGACGGCGCGAGACCCACGTCTGCGCGCAGCCGGTCGAGCGCCTTCCACATCGCGCCCCACTTCCACTTGCCGAGTTGCATCAACGCGCGCCCGACGGCGGGGTGGAGCATCATCACGCGGTGCAGTGGCGGGAATTGCGGCGGCACGGGCGGGTCGTAGACGGAGAGCATCGAGCCGGGCGCGAGCACGCTCGACACCCAACGGACTCCCGTCCGCTCCGCCACCGATGGCCCCGGAATCGTGAGCGGGTGCGTCACGAACAGGTCTGCCCCGCGCACCGCCGCGAGCAGGTCGTCGTAGGTGTCGCGCAGGTGCGGGATGATGAAAGTTTTGAACACCTCCTCCGTCCCCGTGCGCGCGTCCATCATCTTTTCGATCAGTGGGGCGATCACGTCCGGCTCGTCGTAAGACGGCACGACCGGGCGCACCGGATGGAGTTCGAGGCCGAGCGCGTCGGTCTTCTCACGGTATATCTCCGACGTGGCGATGACCGGATGATGCCCGCGCGCCTTCAACTCAAGCGCGAGCGCAACGTAAGGGTGTATGTCGCCGAACGAGCCGAAGGTTGACAGCACGACGCGTTTCGGGACTAACGACGAAGGCGCGTTGATGCGTGATGAAGCGGCCGACGCGGTTTGTTGTTGTTCATTCATCATTCATCGTCCCTACTTCATCGTTCTTATTTCATCACTCATCCTTCAACATTCCTACTTCATCGTTCCCACTTCATCATTCATCGTTCATCGTCTCCGCCCGCAGCGCATGCACGTCGCCCGCGCGCACGATCTTGAAGTCGCCCGCTGCCGTCTCAACCCGCAACGCGCCGTCCGGTTCAAGGCCGCGCGTCGTGCCGTTGAAAACTTCCGTCGCGGCGTGGACGCGCACGCGCTTGCCCTCGGCGTAAGTGGAGTTGGCCGACCAATCGAGCACGATGGCCGCCTCGCCCGCGGGCGCATGGAGTTGCGCGTAGCGGCGCGCGAGACAGCGGACGAGCGCGGCGAGCACTTCTTCGAGATCAACGCGCGCGCCCGTCGCGGCTTCGACCGAAGTGGCGCGCGCGCGCAACTCCTCCGGGTAGGCGCGCTCGCTCAAGTTGATGCCGATGCCGAGGACGCACGCGCGCCCCGTCGCGGTCTCGACGGTCTCGGCAAGGATGCCGCAGAGTTTGCGCCCCCCGGCGAGGATGTCGTTCGGCCACTTGATGTCCGTCTCAAGTCGGCACGCCTCCGCGAGCGCGTCGCGCACGGCGAGCGCGGCGGCGAGCGTCAGGAGCGGCCACGCCTCCGGTTTCAGACGCGGGCGCAGCACGATGCTGAAATAGAGTCCCGCATCGGGCGGCGACGCCCACACGCGCTCTTGCCGCCCGCGCCCGCGCGTCTGCTCGCGCGCCACGACGCACAAGCCTTCGGGCGCGCCGCGCGCGGCCTGTCCTGCCGCCTCCGTGTTGGTCGAAGGCAGCGCGTCATAACGCAGAATCGTCGGCTGGAACAGGTCGGCCACGCGTCGGTTCTCAAACTCGTTTCACGTCAATCTCAAACTTACCTTGCGTTAATCTCAAACTCATCTAGCGTCAGTCTGAAACTCATCTTATGCGAGCGGGGATTGACGGACAACTAGCGCGCTCCCGTCCGCACATGGTTTATACTCTCTTCGCGACACACTCTCACCGTCCCGATTTCGCACATACTGAAATGAGTAGACCATGCCTCAGATTTCGTCTTACCTCACAGCGATTGAACAGGCGTTGCTCGCGGGCAACGCCACCGAACACACCTATCGCCCCGCGCTCAAATCTCTCGTCGAATCGCTGGACGATAAAATAAGAGCGACCAACGAGCCGAAGCGGCAGCGGTGCGGCGCGCCCGACTACATCGTCACGCGCGGGCAGACGCCGCTCGGTTACATCGAAGCCAAAGACGTGGGCGTCCCGCTCGAACGCGAACAAAAGAGCGAGCAGATTAGACGCTACCGCGAGAGCCTCGGCAACTTGATCTTGACGGACTATCTGGAATTTCGCTGGTACGTGCGCGACGAGTTGCCGCAGACGGCGCGACTCGCGCGCGTCGGCGCAAACGGCGAGTTGCGGGTCGAACCCGAAGGCGCGGCGCGTGTGTCGCAACTGCTGTCGGCGTTCCTCAACGCGCGTGTGGAGACGGTAGGCAGCGCGAAGGAGTTGGCCGAGCGCATGGCCGCCGTCGCGAAACTCATCCGCGACACCATCGTGCGCGCGCTGCACGACGAGGACACAACCGACGACACGCCCGACCCGCTGCGCAACCAACTCAAAGGCTTCCGCGACGTGCTCATCCACGATCTCACCGAGGGGCAGTTCGCGGACATGTACGCGCAGACGATCTGTTACGGACTCTTCGCGGCGCGCTGCAACGCGCGCGGCGTCGCGCCCTTCACACGCCGCGACGCCGCGCACGATCTGCCGAAGACAAACCCCTTCCTGCGTAAACTGTTCGACCATATCGCGGGCATTGACTTAGACCCGCGCATCGCGTGGGCGGTGGACGATCTGGCGGAGGTGCTGAACCGCACCAACATCGCCGACATCCTCCGCGACTTCGGGCGCGCGACGCGCCGCGAAGACCCCGTGGTGCATTTCTACGAAACTTTCCTCGCCGCCTACGACCCGGCGATGCGCGAAGCGCGCGGCGTCTACTACACGCCTGAGCCGGTCGTCTCTTACATCGTCCGCAGCGTCGATCACATTTTGAAGACCGACTTCCGCCTGCGCGACGGGCTGGCCGACGCAAGCAAGATCAAGTTCAAGGCGGCGGGCGGCACGCGCGCGGGCGAAGTTCACAAAGTCTTGATCCTCGACCCGGCGACGGGCACGGGCACGTTTCTCCACGGCGTCGTGGCTCACATCTACGAGTCGTTTGAAAATAACCGCGGCATGTGGTCGAGCTACGTCTCGGAACATTTGTTGCCGCGCCTCTGCGGGTTCGAGTTGCTGATGGCTCCCTACGCGGTGGCGCATATGAAGCTGGGGCTGCAACTGGCTGAGACGGGCTACGAGTTCAACACGGACGAACGCCTGCGCGTCTACCTGACGAACACGCTCGAAGAGGGGCACGAGGTCGGAAGGCTGCCGCTCTTCACGCAATGGCTGGCCGAAGAAGCCAACGCCGCGAGCCGCGTCAAGCAGGAAGCGCCCGTCATGGTCGTCCTCGGCAACCCGCCCTATTCCGGTCTCTCCGCAAACATGTCGGAAGGGATGGCTAAACTAATTGACGCTTACAAGATCGTTGACGGTCAACCGCTCAGCGAGCGCAAGCACTGGCTACAAGACGACTACGTTAAGTTCATACGCTTCGCGCAAACGCGCATCGAGCAGACGGGCTACGGCGTGCTGGCCTTCATCAGCAACCACGGTTATCTCGACAACCCGACGTTTCGCGGGATGCGCCGGAGTTTGATGGAGACGTTCGACGACATCTACGTGCTCGACCTGCACGGCAACAGCAAGAAGAAAGAACGCGCGCCCGACGGCTCGAAGGATGAGAACGTGTTCGCCATTCAACAGGGCGTCGCCATCGGCATCTTCGTCAAGTGCGCGGGCGCGAAGAAGAAGTCGAAGCAGCAGCCCGCCACCATGCGCCACGCACACCTCTGGGGGGCGCGTGAAGTCTATGAAGAGAACGCTGACGGCGCGCGCGCTCTCACGGGCGGGAAATACAACTGGCTCTGGCAACACGAACTGAGCACGACGCCGTGGGTAGAGTTTCAGCCGCAGTCGCCTTTCTATCTCTTCACGCCGCGGCTTTCAGGTCATGCCGACGAGTACGAGCAGGGCTGGCGTGTGCCCGACATCTTCCCCGTTAACTCCGCAGGGATCATCACCGCGCGCGACGGCTTCGTCACCGACATCAAAGCCGACGCTTTGCTCGGACGCCTCGCCGACTTCGGCAACCTAGACACCGCCGACGAGACCATCCGCGCCAAATACTTTACGGGCAAAGGGGCGGCCAGATACGAAGCCGGAGATTCGCGCGGCTGGAAGCTGCCCGACGCGCGCAAAGCCATCGCCGCCGACAAGCATCACGAAGCGCACTTGAAAAAAATTCTCTACCGGCCGTTCGACGAACGCTGGATATACTACGCGCAGACGATGGTTGATTGGCCGCGCCCGGAAGTTATGCGGCACATGCTGGCCGGGGCGAATCTCGGTCTCAGCACCACGCGCTCAATTGAGATCGGGCGCGGCTGGGAACACGTCTTTTGCACCTCTCAACTCATCCAACACCACACGGTCTCTTTGAAAGAAGTCAACTATCTCTTCCCGCTCTACCTTTACGCCGAAGCTAAGAAATCCACTCTGTTTGATTTCGCCGAAGCGGGCGACGCGCCCGGCGGGCGTCGCCCGAACCTCGCGCCGCAGTTCGTCGCGGAGGTAGAGCAGCGACTCGGCCTCTCTTTCATCCCCGACGGCGCGGGCGACCTCGCGCGCACCTTCGCCCCCGAAGACGTGTTCGCCTACATGTACGCGGTCTTCCACTCGCCCGCCTATCGCGAACGCTACGGCGAGTTTTTGAAGACAGACTTTCCACGCCTCCCGCTCACCTCGCAGCCCGAACTCTTCCGTCGCCTGTGCGCGCACGGCGCGCGCCTCGTCCGTCTGCACCTGCTGGAAGAACGCGCCCCCGACCTCGCTTCGTTTCCCGCTAGCGGCACGAACGTCGTCGAGGCTTTGCGTTACGACGCGCCCGGCGGCGAGGGCGACGCGGACGAGGGGCGCGTCTGGATCAACCACGAACAATATTTCGCGAACGTCCCGCAGGAGGTCTGGGACTTCCACGTCGGCGGCTATCAGGTCGCGCACAAGTGGCTCAAGGATCGCAAGGGGCGCGCGCTCGCTTACGATGACCTCGCACACTATCAACGTGTGCTCGCCGCGCTCGCCGAAACCATGCGCCTCATGTCCGAGATAGACGCCGCGATTGAAGCGCACGGCGGCTGGCCGCTCCGTTGAAACATGCGCGCCGCGCGGCGCGCATGTTCGCCCTTGCCGCCCGCATCGCCCTTGTTGCCCGTTTCGACTTTGCCACGCAAGAACGACACGCCCGCGCCGTTCTTACCTACGCTTGAGATGTTAGCGAGTTGCCCGACCCGCGTCACGAAAGGTGAGGACTCATGCGTCCGCTGCTCAAACGTCTGGAACTTCCCGTCAACGCCGCGCTCATCTTTGCGGGCGCGGCCTTCCTGCTCAAGATGTGTTACCTGCCGCTCGCCACCTGCACGCTGCTCGGCGGCGCGTGGCTCGCGGCGGTCTACTGGTACTTGCGCGCGCGTTACGGAATCGCGATGCCGCCCGTGCTGTTGCTGCTCGTCTTCGCCGCGTTGCAGGTAGACGCGCTCGGCAACTTCTTCTCGATGTACGGGCGCGCCGTCTTCCGTTCCGTCATGTACGACGAGTTCGCGCATCTGGCGGTGCAAGCTCTAACGATGCCGCTCATTGTGTGGCTGCTGTCCGAGTCGCTCCGGCGTTTCGGCCACACGCTCCCGCTCGGCCTCTCGATCTTCTTCGCCGTCGCGGTCTTCTTCAGCCTCTCGGCCTTCTACGAAGTCATCGAACTCTGGGACGAACTCTACTTCGGCGGCCAGCGCATCTGGAGCAAACACGACGCGCCCAACGACCTCCAATGGGACTTCGCCGGAATCATCATCGGCGCGCTGCTCGCCTACGTTATCCTGCGGCGCGGGCGACACGTTCACTACGCGATAATCTAAGGACAAAAAAATAAGGACGCTGCCCCGTGGCGGCGTCCTTATTTTTCAACTTGACTCAACCCTCAGCCGAGCACGCCGCGAAACTTCGCCGCGCTGGTGGCGTAACCGGGGAAGACTTTTTTGAGGTCGGCGTGGCCGAGATGTTTCTGCGCGACTTCGCCGAACACGTCGCGGAAGTCGGTCGTCAGGGCGAGGTCGCGCCCGTCGTAGAGTTTGTCGGCGTCGAGTCCCGGCCACTGGCCGTAAACTTTGCCGCCGCGCGTCGCGCCGCCGATGATGAACATGGCGTTGGCGTGGCCGTGGTCTGTACCGCGGTTGCCGTTCTCGCGCACGGTGCGGCCAAACTCCGACATCGTGAGGATCACTACGTCGTCCATCCGGCGCGCGCCGAGGTCTGTGTAGAGCGCGTTGATGCCGTTGCCAAACTCCGTCAGGCGCAAAGCGAGTTGGCCGCGCGCGCCGCCTTCGTTGACGTGCGTGTCCCAGCCGCCCACGTCCGTGAAGGCGACTTCGAGGCCGACGCCCGCCTTGACGAGTTGGGCGATCTGCAACAGAGAGTTGCCGAACTGCGTGCGCGGGTACTGCGCGCCGTTCTCCGGTTTGTACTGCGCGGGGTTGACCTGTTTCAAAAAGGCGATGGCCTCGAACGTCTCCTTACCGGTGCCTTGAAGCGCGTCGCCCGCCGCCTGCTCGTAGATGTCCTCGAAGCCGCCCTGCACTACTTGCGAAGACTGCCCCGCGCGGATCGAGAAGTCGTTGAGGTTGGAGATGGCGAGCGCGGGCGCGCGACCCTGCATCACGCGCGGCAAGTTCTGCGTCATCGAGACGCCGCGAAACGGCGAGGCTTTGGGATCAATGCGCGCCTGCAAGTAACGATTAAGCCAGCCGTCGGGCGTGGACTTGACGCCGGGCGTGCCCGCCTCCATGTAGTCCTGCGCGTCGAAGTGCGAGCGCGTGTTGTCGGGCGACCCGGCGGCGTGGACGATGGCGAGTCGCCGCGCGTCCCACATCGGCTTGAACCCGGCGAGCGCGGGATGCAGGCCGAAGAAGCCGTCGAGGTCTACGGCCGACTCGCCCGCCGCACCTTTGCCCGGTTGCGCGACGGCGATGGAGGGGCGCAGCGCGTAATAATTTTTCTCGCCGTGCGGCACGACCATGTTGAGGCCGTCAACCGCACCGCGCTGGAAGATGGCGATCAGAGTTTTCCGACGCCCGCCGCTGCCCGCGCCCGCCTGCAACCCCTGCGCCGCCACCACGCGCTGCAAAAACGACGGCGACGCGCCCACCAACCCCACGCTCGCCAACGCGACGCCACCCGACTTCAAAAAGAACCTTCGATTCATCTTCATACCTCTCCAAATCAGTGACAAGTGACAGGTGAAAAGTGACAAGTTAAAGCAGAAACCTTTTCTTGAACTTGTCTTTCATCTTGTCACTTGTCACTCGTCACTTGTCACTGCCTTTGTCACTGCCTTTGAAACTCGGGCGAGCCGAGAATGAGCGCGGCGATGCGCGCGGCTTCCGGGATCGGGGCGTTCATGGCGAACGTCTCGCGCCGCGCGCCGTTGCGACGTCCGCCGCCACCGACACCGCCACCAAGACCACCGCCGCGCAGCATCATCGCGTCGTCGTCGTTGTTCGTCGCGCGCGTCAGCGTCGTCGTCGCGTTCGCTGCGTTCGTTGTGTTTGCCGCGTTCGCGGGCATGCTCGGCGTGGCCGTCGTGGTCGCCGCTTCGTTCAACTGTTTCAACAAGGCCGCTTTCGTTCGCTCGGACATGTCGCCCTGCAAGATGACGGCGGCGAACTGTTCGACGAGGCGCGACTTGTCTGCGCTTGTCGTTGCGCCGCCCGCGCCGTTGAAGCGCGCGAGATCAACGCGCGTGCCGTTGATGCGATTGGCGACGAGGGCGAGCGCGAAGTTCATTCGTTCGAGCAGCGCGCCGGTGTTGACCCAGTGCTCGGCCGTGTCGGGGTAGCCGGTCGGCGCTTGATACTGGTAGAGCGGCTCGCCCATGCGCGCGATCCACTGGTGCAGCGCGGGCGCGCCCGTCGTCTCGCCGCCGAGCGAGCGCACGGCGCTGATGGCGAGTTCAAACGGCGTCTTGATCTTCGCGCGGTAGCTCTCCGGCGCGTTGAATTCGGGAGAGGCGAAGAGCGCGCGCAGGGTCGCGCGGATGTCGCCGTCGGACTTCGTGTAGGCCGCGGCTGTGCGTTCGACCAGCGCGGGGCTTGGGTTGTCGGAGACGAAACGGCGCGCGAGTTTCGTCGCGATGAACTTCGCCGTCGAAGGGTGCTTCGAGAGAATGTCCAAGACCAACAGGCCGTCGTTCACGCCGCCGCCCGCGGGAACCTTGTGGCCGAGCACGGTCTTCTCGCCGTCGTCGTGGAGGCGCGGGTTGAAGAAGAACGTCCCGGCGCGTTCGGGGTTGGTTAAGCCCGCCGCGCCGCCGATGCCGCGCGGGTCGAAGATCGTCCAGCCGGTGAAGCAGCGCGCCACCTCCTGCACGTCCTTCTGCGTGTAGCCGCCCTCGACGCCGAGCGTGTGCAGTTCCATCAACTCGCGCGCGTAGTTTTCGTTGATGCCGCGACGCATGCGACGCGGTTGCTGTTGCGGCGCGGCGGGCATCGCCTCTTGCGCGCCCTCAGCCTTCGCCCCTGCTTCGCGCCTCAACTGTCGCCTGCGGTTCATCCCGCGCGCCGGTTGACCCTGTTCCGCGTCACCCGCGTCACCCGCGTCACCCGCGCCGCGCGGGTTGGTCAGCGTCTCGAAGAAACGTCGGACGCGCGGGCGAGCCGCGCCCTGCCCGGCCGTCGGGCTGGCGCTCTGAAAGTTGTCGAGGTAGAAAAGCATGGCGGGGCTTTGCGCCGTCGCCAGCAGTAAGTCTTTGAACTTGCCGAGCGTGTGCGGGCGAATGGTGTCGCGGTCGTAAGAAACTAAGAGCCAGCGATCCGCGCCCTTGTTCGCATAGACGTTGAAGTGGTTCGTCCAGAAATCAACTAAGACTTCCTGCAACTGCCGCTCGCTGTAGACCGCGCGCAGGATGCGCGACGCCTGCAACTCGGCCGTGATGCGCGCCGGTTGCAGCAGATTGTTCTCGCGGTAATATTCCTGTATGGCCTGCCGGTAATCTTTGCGCGCGTCGTTCCCCGCCGCGCCCGGCACGTCGCCGTCGCCCGCCTTCATCGCCACTACCGCGTCGTTCGACATCGAGCCTTCCGCGTCCATCTTCCCGGCGTCAGCGTTCGGCTTTGCGGCGGCGTCGTTTGCGCCCTTCGCCGTGCGGTTCTCGCGCAACTCGGCGAGGTCTGCGGGCAGACGCCCCTGCCGCTGCAACGCGCGCAACAGTTGACCCGGCTGCGGGTACTTACGGTAAAGCTCGGCGGTCGTCATCCGGTAAGACGGAAGATTGCGCAAGCGTGCTTCGGCCGCCGCATCGTCAATCTTGTCGAAGGCGAGTTGCTGCTCGATGTAATTTTCGAGGCCGAGTTTGCGGACGCGCTCCACGTCGCCGGGGCGCGCGCCGAAACCGAGTCGGTTGAGCACGTGCAAAATGCGCTGTTCATCGCTCAGGCGCGCCGTGGCCTTCGCCGCAGACATCTTCTGCGCGGACGCTGCTGCGCCCGGAAACGACGCGAACGAACCGGCGACGAGCGCGAACGCGAGCGCAAACGCCGTCGCGCGGCGCACGGCGACAGAATGTAGAAACTTATTCATAACTTTACCTTGCCAAAACCTGACGAGTTTAAATATCCGCCTTGAACGTCCTTATGATTCGGACGTTTCTCCGACTTTAAATGAGCCGATGTGTTAGACGCGCCGCCCGTCCAAATGGTTGATCCATTTGCGGCGGCTTTCAAGGTAGAGCAAAAATTTACCGCACGGGGCGCGGGATGCTGACGGGGCTGCGGTTGCCCTGCCGGTCTACGGCGCGCACGCCGAAGAAGTAGTTGTCTTTCGACATCCCCTCGACCGTGTAGGTCGTGACGTTGCCGACCGCGCGCGAGTTCGTCCACACGGGCGAGGTGGTGTCGCGCCAGACGATCTCGTAACCGGCGAGGTCTGGTTCGGCGTTGGCCGTCCACTGGAGATCTGTGTCGTTCGTCAGGCGACGCGTGACGAGGCCGACGCCTTTCGGGCGCGCGGGGGCGCGTGCGAGCGTGGCGAGCGCGGCGGCGTTGACGCGCGCCACCTGCGCGATGTAGCCGTAGTCAACGAACTCCGGCAGGTCGCCGTAGACCGTCCCCTGTTCGGTGCGAACGTTCTGGTGCTGGTGCTTGTACTCCTCGTTCGGCTCGGTGAAGCGCACGGCCGCGAAGCCGCGTTCGAGAAACGGGATGTGATCGCCGCCGCGCTGGTAGCGGTCGCGGCGGTAGATCATTTGCACGTTGAAGGTGGGAAGATAAGTCGCCCCGGTCTCTTTGATGAAGCGCGCGAGTTGGCGCGAGGTGGAATCGTTCTCGCCGCCCGTGCTGCGACGCACGTTCGCTTCTTCGGGCGTCTCGTTCGACGGCACGCCTTCTGAGAAGACGCGCAGGGTGTTGCGGTCGCGCACGCCGTTGCCGCCGAGCGTGTTGCCCACGATGTCGTTCGTGAACATCGCCTCGATGTTGAGACTCTTCTGCTTCGCCTGTTCGGCGTAGTAGGTCGCGCCGAGCAAGCCCTGTTCTTCGCCCGCGACGGCCATGAAGATAATCGTCGCGTCGAACTCGCGGCGCGACATCACGCGCGCCATCTCGACGACGGCCGCGACGCCCGACGCGTCGTCGTTCGCGCCCGGCGCGTCGCAGGTGGCATCGGTCGGGCTGGTGCACATCGAGTCGTAGTGGCCGCTGACGACGTACATGCGCGCGGCCGAAGCGGGTTGCGTGCCTCTGAGCGTCGCCACGACGTTCGAGATGACGGTCGGCTGCAACACGCGGCCGCGCGGGGGCGGGTTCGCCTCCTGCGTGTACGACTGCAACTCTACGTTAAGCCGCCCGCCCGCGCCCCGCGCGATCTCTTCAAACTCACGCTTGAGCCAGTCGCGCGCCGCGCCGATGCCGCGCGCGGGGTTGTCCTGCGCCGAGAGCGTGTTGCGCGTGCCGAAGGAGACGAGCTTTCTCACCGTGCGCTCGATGTTGCGCGGATCAACCTCAGAGAGCATGCGCGCGACATCCGGGTCGCGGCGCGGCGCGGCGGACGTTGACGCGGCGGAAGCGTTTGCGGCGCGGCGCGCGTTGCCGCGCCTCTGCGCGTCGGCGGCGGGCGGGAGGGCGAAGGCCGCGACGAGCAGGACGGCCGCGACGATTGAAGCGCACGCACGGCGCGCGCGAGTTGAGTTTTTCGACATAAGATAATTTGTCCCCGGTACGTTTGTGCTGAGTGTTCCAGTTTCGAGTCCGTTACAAAATTTAACCCGGCGTCTTCCCTTTGCGCCTTTGCGCCTTTGCGTGAGGTTATTGCTTTGGCAAACAAAAGTCTCACGCAAAGGCGCAAAGGCGCAAAGAAGAGAGGCGCAGCAGTGAGCGTGACGGCGTGCGGCTACTTGGCGCGCTCGCGTTCGACGAGCAGGCGGCGCAGAATTTTGCCGGACGCGGATTTCGGAATCTGCTCGATGAATTCAAGGCGGCGAATCTTCTTGTAGGGCGCGACGCGCCCGGCGACGTAGCTCATCAACTCTTCCGCCGCGACCGTCTCCGTCCCCGCCTTCAAGACGACGAACGCCTTCGGCAGTTCGCCCGCTTGCGCGTCGGCGACGGGCACGACCGCCGCGTCCGCCACCGACGGGTGCGTCAGGAGCAGCGCTTCGAGTTCCGCCGGGGCGACCTGCATGCCTTTATATTTGATCAACTCTTTCAGCCGATCCACGATGAAGAAATGGCCTTCGTCGTCGCAGTAGCCGATGTCTCCGGTGTGCAGCCAACCGTCGGCGTCAATCGTCGCGGCGGTGGCTTCGGGGCGGTTCAGGTAGCCCTTCATCATCTGCGGCCCGCGCATGCAAATCTCGCCCTCCTGCCCGCACCCGACCGGCTCATTCGTCTCCACGTCCACGATCTTGCATTCCGTGCTCGGCACGCACTGCCCGATTGAGCCGTACTTCGACCAGTCGAATTGGAGCGGGGTGAGGTGTATGGCCGGGCTGGTCTCCGTCATGCCGTAGCCCTGCCGGATGTCGCAGCCGAGCCGTTCGCTGCACGCCCGCGCGAGTTCTTCGCTCAAAGGGGCTGCGCCGGAAAAGAGCGTCTTGAGTTTCGAGAGATCGTAGTTGTCCACGCTCGGGTGCTGCGCGAGCGCGAGCATGATCGGCGGGACGACGTGCGCCAGCGTCACGCCGTAGTCCTGCAAGATTTTGAGGAACGTTTCGAGGTCGAAGCGCGGCATGACGACGATAGTCGCGCCTTCGTAGAGGCCGACGTTCATGATGACGACCATCCCGTAGATGTGAAAGAGCGGCAGCACGCAGACGAGCGTGTCCGACTCGTTGATCAACTCGCACGCCTGCACTTGCAGCGTGTTCGCGATCAAGTTGTGGTGCGTGAGCATGACGCCCTTCGGCAGTCCCGTCGTCCCGCTCGAATACGGGAGCACCACCACGTCCTCTGCCGGATCAATTTCGACCTGCGGCGCGTTCAGTTCGTTGCTTGCCGCGTCGCCTGTTCCGTCGCTTGTGCCGTTGATTGCCTTCTCGTCCGTCCCTTCATCCGCCCCTTCATCTGCATAGAGCGCGGCGAACGGCGTCGCGCCGTCGCACTCGCCGAAGACGAACACCTCTTCGACGCCCGCGTGCGCGGCGGCCGCACGCGCCTTGTCGAGCAGGGCGGGGACGGTGAGCAAATATCGCGCGCGCGCGTCCTTGAGTTGGTGCGCAGTTTCATCAACGGTGTAGACCGGGTTGAGCGTCGTCAGCGTCCCGCCGATGAGCGAGACGGCGTGGAAGGCGACGGCATACTCCGGCAGGTTCGGGCTGTAGATGGCGAACACGTCGCCCTTGCGAAAGCCGCGCGCGGTGAGTCCGGCGGCAACGCGCCGCACCGACTCGTCGAGTTGCCGGTAGGTGATCGTGCGGCCGCTCGTGGCGTCAATCAACGCGGGCTTGTCGCCGCGCTCGCGTGCGCGCGCCAGCACGAAGGGCGTCAGCGGCGTGGGCGGCAGCGCGATCTCCGGATAGGGGCTGCGGAAGATCATTGGAGACCTCCATCGGTGGGGCTGTGAACGGCGGGAGGATAGTAAATGGTGAATGGTAAATAGTAAATGGTGAATGGATCGGAGTTGTCCTGATCCATTCACCATTTACTATTTACCATTCACCACCTAGCGGAAGCGGTAGGCGCGGCCTTTCCAGACAACGGTGACTTCGCCGCCGAGCGCGTCGGCGACGCGGCGCAGTTGCGGTTCGTCGGCGACGAGCGCGCGAAACTGTTCGGAGTTGCGGCGCACGACGGTGTAAGACTGCCCCGCGCGGTAGGCCGCATCAACCCACGCGCCGCCCTGACGTGTGAACTTCCTTCCGGCGACGCTGCGCGTCTCTGCGACTGACTTTGAGATCGCACTCGCGCGCCCCTTGGCATCTTCTGCCGGGCGGTTCTCGTCCTTACCGCGATCCGCTTCGCGCGCCGGGCGCGAACGCTTTGCGGCGGCGGAAGGCGACGCGGGCGCAGGACTCGTGGTCGCCGCGAGTTCGGCGTCCTTCTTGTCGTCGCGGTTGCGCGCGAAGTCTTCGTCGGCCGCGCGCCGGTTCTGCGCCTGTTCGTTGCGGCGCGGGCCGCTGATCGGCTCGCGCTGACGATTCTCGTACTGGCGATTTTCATACTGCCGGTTCTCTAAGCCGCCCGGCTTCTGTTCGACCTTCGGCATCTGCGCGACGGTTTCGCCGCTTTTGATCTTCGACTCCTGCTCGGACGTGATCGTCACCGAGTCGGTGACGACGGGCGCGGGTGTCGGCATGGGCTTCGGCAACTCCGAGACGGAGCGCGCGGTCGGCGCGCCTCCGCCGCCGGATGCGGGCGCGGGCGGCGGCGGCGCGTCCGCTGCGCCGACGGACGTCCCGGCCAGCGGTTGCGATGTCTCCGCCCGCTCGCTGTTCGCGGCGATCTCTTCTTTCGCCAGCGGCGCGTTCTGGCTCGGCGCGTTCGCCGCGTTCGGCTCGGTCGTCTTGGTCAACCCGTCCGACGCGCCGGGCGCAGTCGCCGTCGTCGCGCCGTTGTCGTTCTGCGTCGCGTGATGCGTTTCTGTTTGCGCCGTCTCAGACCTCTTTGTCTCCGCCGTGTTGCGTTGCGCGATGGACGACAGACCTTCGCGCGGCGGGCGCGTCAAAACGATGAGCGCGACCGCGCCGACGAGCAGCAACGCCAAAGCGGGCACGGCGTAACGCCACGCGCGCGGCGCGAGCAACGCGCCGAGGCGTGCGCGCCAACCGGCGGCGTGCGGTGCGACAACGACCTGACCCGTCGTCGCCTCGCGCGTCTCCAACTGCGCGGGCATGCCCGCGGCGAGCGCGAGTCGCGTCACGCTGCGGCGACAGTCGTCGCAGTCCGCGAGATGCGCCATGTAATGCGCGCGCGCCGCGGCGGGCAGCGCGTTCTCCGCATACGCGCTCTGTTCGTCCGCGTCGAGATGCGCTGTGGTAGTGACGTGCGCATCATCCGCACGCGCGCGGCGTTCGCCGGATGCGGCACGCCCGCGTCGCGCGCTCTCGCGCAACAGCGCATCAATCTCTTTGTCGAACTCTGCTTTCATTAAAAACTTCGGGTCTCACTCTAACTAACTTCCGGCCATTTACAGAACGCGACACGCGCCCCGATCTTGCGTCCGCCGCGACACGCGCGGCAGCCCGCGCTTCACGCGCGACGCTTGCCCGCGCTTCATTCGTAAAGCTCCTCGCGCCGTTCGCCCGCGGCCGCGGTTGATGAAGTTTCCGCCCCGGCGAGCATGCGGCGGAGGTCTGTGTCGAGATGCGTCGCGGCGTCGGCGAGCGTGCGCGCCGCCTCCTGTTTCGTCCAGCCGTGTTCGGCGACGAGCAACGTCTCGACGCGCTTCCTGATCTCCGTGTGCAAGCGCGTCAGGCGGCGACTCGCCGTCGCCTCGTGGACGCCGAGCACCGCGCCCGCTTCGCGCAGCCGCAGGTCGTCGAAGTAGTACAGCTTGATCAGGAGACGGTCTTCCGCATCGAGTCCGCCGAGCGCGCGGGCGAGCGCGCTACGCAGCGCGTCGGCCGTCTCGCGACCGGCGAGCGCTCTCTCCGGGTCGGGCGCGGCGGCGACCGTGAAGTTGTCCGTCTCTTCGTGCTGCTCGCGCGCGAGACGGTCGAAGTCCGTCGCCTCTTCCGTCTGCACGAGCCGTGCCGACTTGCGGTGACGATCAACGGCGAGTTGGCCGACGACGGCGCGCAGCCAGCCGCCGAGCGAACCGCAGCCGGAATAATAAGCCAGCTTGCCCGACACGCTGCCGTCGGCGCGCGCGCGCAGGCCGTACAGGTCAGCCCACACCGACTGCGCCAACTCTTCGGCCGCGTCCTCGTTGGCCGAAGCAGTGCGCGCCGCCGACAAGACGGTCGCGCGAAACTGCTCCATCAAATCAGACCACGCCGCATCATCGCCGCGCTCGCACGCCACGACGAGACACAGATCGTCTGCGCGCAACGCGTCGAGAAAAGTGGCGACTTCCGCGGCGGACGCCTCTGGCCGGTGGCGCAGCAAATACTTCTCCAACACGCCGCCCACGCGCGGCAAGAGCGCCTCCGCGTCGAGCGCGCGCGCTTCCAACGCACGCCCCAAAAGGCGCGCCGTGCCCTCGCGCAAAAGTTGCTCTGTGGTTGCCGTTGTTGCTGTCGCCTTCCGGCTCATCGCTTGGGTTTGATGCTCAGCCTGCCGAGCGCGTATGCTATCACAAGCATAAAAGAACTGTCCGTAGTCAGTTGTCCGTGGTCAGTTGTCCGTTGTTTGTACCCGTCACACAAGCTCTTATAAATTGACTTGAACAACTGACCACGGACAACTATCTAAAGCACGACGAACGACTGACCACTGACCACGGACAACTGACTACTGACAGCTTTTCGATCTCCATGCTTCGCATCACGGAAATTTTTCGTTCCATTCAAGGCGAGTCAACGCACGCCGGGCGGCCGTGCGCGTTCGTGCGTCTGACGGGTTGCCCGATGCGCTGCGTGTGGTGCGACAGCGAGTACACGTTCACGGGCGGCGAGCGCATGTCGCTCGAAGACGTGCTCGCGCAAGTGCGCGCGATGAACTGTCAACTCGTCGAAGTGACGGGCGGCGAACCGCTCGCGCAGCGCGAAGCCTTCACGCTCATCACGCGACTCTGCGACGAAAATTTCGAGGTGCTGATCGAAACGGGCGGCTACGTCTCGACCGAAGCGGTTGACCCGCGCGCGAAGATCATCCTCGACGTGAAGTGCCCGGCGTCGGGCGAAGCCGAACGCAACCACTGGCCGAACCTCGAACGCTTGCGCGCCGACCGCGACGAGATCAAGTTCGTCGTCGTGGATCGCGCCGACTGGGACTACGCCCGCGAAGTGATCGCGCGCTACGATCTCGAACGCCGCGCGCACGCCATCCTCGTCTCGCCCGTCTGGGGTCAAACCGACCTGCAAGCATTAGCCGAATGGATCGCATCGAGCGGCCTCCACAAAGTCCGCATGCAAATGCAACTACACAAAATGATCTGGGGCGCGGACGTTCACGGAGTCTGAAAGGTATTGCGTCGCAATTTTTAAAATATGGGTGGTTACGACGAAAGAGCTTTAACGGAAATGCCGGACGAGCCGGAAGAATCTGACGGGGGCGCGGAATCGGCCGTGTGTCTGGTGTCGGGCGGGATGGACTCGTGCGTGACGGCGGCCATCGCGGCGACGGAGTATGCGGAGTTGGCCTTCCTGCACGTCTCCTACGGGCAGCGAACGGAGGCACGCGAGGCGCGCGCGTTCAACGAACTCGCGGATCACTACGGCGTCACGCGCCGCCTCGTCGCCTCGATTGAATACCTGACGCGCATCGGCGGGTCGTCGCTGACGGACGCGCGAATTCCCGTCGCCTCGGCCGACCCGGACGCGCGCGCGATACCGACTAGTTACGTGCCTTTCCGCAACGCGCACCTGCTCTCAATCGCGACGAGTTGGGCGGAAGTGTCGGGCGCTCGCGCCATCTACATCGGCGCGGTCGAGGAGGATTCGTCCGGCTACCCCGATTGCCGCCCGGAGTTTTACGCGGCCTTCCAGCGCGCCATTGACAACGGCACTCGCCCCGACACGCGCGTCGAGATCAAGACGCCCGTCATCCACCTGCACAAGTCCGAGATCATCCGGCGCGGCCTCGAACTCGGCGCGCCGCTCGCGCTCACTTGGTC
The DNA here is from genome assembly GCA_030838445.1 of Pyrinomonadaceae bacterium. Classification (GTDB taxonomy): domain Bacteria; phylum Acidobacteriota; class Blastocatellia; order Pyrinomonadales; family Pyrinomonadaceae; genus JAIVJZ01. The sequence goes on from JAUZFQ010000155.1 coordinate 29,441, forward strand.
GTGCTATCAGGCGGAAGAGGTGGCCTGCGGGCGTTGTGATTCGTGCGCCCTGCGCCTGCGCGCCTTCCGCGAGGCGGGCGTCGCAGATCCCATTCCTTACGCTTGATTTGTCGTCCCCCGATCTGATATTAGCAGGACGGAAACGACAACCGGACGCCCCGCGCGCGCATCTTAAACGGCGGCTGAAGACTTGATTGAACACCCCGTTTAAAATTAAACTCTCCGCAGAATCATTTACAGGAGAAGCCCAAATGCGTATCCCAAAATTCACACACTTCTTCGTCGCCGCGCTCGTCGTCGTCTCTTTCGCCGTCGCCGCCGCGGCACAGGTCACGACCACGGCCACCGGTAAAGTCACGCTCAAACAGGCCGACGGCACGGAAGCCCCCGTCGCCGACGCGCTGGTGGAGATTCACCGCACCGATATTAAACAGACCTTAAAAACGAAGACGAATAAAAAAGGCGAATACGTCTACGCCGGACTCGATCCCGTCGGGACGTTCACCGTCATCGTCAGCGCGCCGGGCGCAACCTCCACTTACCTCGCGAACGTCCGTCTTAACCATAAGCCGGATAACAACTTCGTCCTCAGCCCCGGCGACGGCAAGGCTCTGACGCTCGCCGAGGTGAAAGCCGCGAGTGCGGGCGCGGGTGCGGCCAAGGGGAGCGGGGCGGCTCCGGCGGCGGGCGCGGCCAAGGCCGACGGCGAGACGGTGACGCCCGAAGAGGCCAAGAAGAAAGAGGAAGAGTATAAGCGGCAGGTCGCCGAGGTCACGGCCAAGAACGCGAAGATCGAAGACCGCAACGCCAAGTTGCCCGTCGTCTTCAAGGCCGCCAACGAAGCCTTCAACGCCAAGAAGTACGACGAGGCCGTCACGCTCTACGATCAGGCCATCGGGATTGACCCGAACGAGGCCGTCGTCTACCGCAACAAGGCCATCGTCCTGCGCACGCGCGCCGTGGACAGGTACAACGCCGCCGCCAAGGCGAAGGATCAGGCGGGCAAAGACGCCGCCCGCGCCGACCTGAAACTCGCCACCGAGACGGCCGAGAAAGCCGTCACCACCTACCGCACTCCGCAGGCGGATCGCGTCGCCACCACGGGCGACGCGGCGAAGACCGAAGACTTAGACTACTTGTTCCAGCGCGCGGAGTCTTACCGCGTCGCGCTGCAAACGAACGCGCAGGTTGACACCGACGCGGGCATCAAGGCGTTTCAGGAGTACATCGCCGCCGAAACCGACGCGGCGAAAAAGACCAAGGCGGAGGCGAGCCTCGGCGACGCCCTCTTCCAGGGCGGGCGCGTGGACGAGTCCATCGCCGCCTACAAGACGATTCTGGCCGCCAGCCCGAACAACCTCGATGCCATCTACGGACTCGGCCTCGCGCTGGCTTCCGACCCGACCGGCGCGAAGACGGCCGAAGGGCGCGACATGCTCGAACAGTTCGCCAACAAAGCCCCCGCGACCGACCCGCGCAAGCAGATGGCCGAAGAGGCTGTGGCCGGTCTCAACGAAGCCCTCAAGCCCAAACCGGCCGACAAGGCGACCACCACGACCAAACGCCGCAAGACCTAGACTCGTTTTCCACACCGGACGCGAAAAGGCGACGCTCAAACGGGCGTCGCCTTTTCGCGTTTAACACTTACCCACCACCCACATGCCCCGCGCACGTTCAGATTGACACGGGCTGGCGACGCCCGCCCCCTTCCGCCAACTGCTGCAACGACAAGAGTTTCGCCTATACGTTAAACCTCCCTGCGCGTCGCCGCATATTCATCTTGACAGCCACGCTGGATGTCCGTTAACATGATTTTGCCAACGATGTTTATCATCGTTGCCTTAAGACAAAACATACGCGTGTCGCGTACTTCTCCCTTGTCAGAATTATCTCAAGCGCCTGCCCCGCCGCAAGTTCTTGCCCGTCAGCGTCCGATTCCGTTGGAAACTGTCAAGACATGTCAGCTAAATTAGGCGAAATACTCGTCCGCGAAAACATCCTGACGCCGCAGCAACTGCGCGAAGCGCTCGACTACCAGCGCGAACACGGCGGGCGGCTCGGCTTCAACCTCGTCAAGCTCGGTCTGGTCTCCGATGACATGGTGACGGCCGTCTTGTCGCGCCAGTACGGCGTGCCGAGCGTCAACCTCGATCTGTTCGACGTGGAGGCGTCCGTCATCCGCCTGATTCCGCGCGAAGTGGCCGACAAGTATTCGGTGCTGCCGCTCTCGCGCGTCGGCGCGACGCTGACGCTGGCGATGGTTGACCCCACGAACGTCTTCGCGATGGACGACATCAAGTTTATGACGGGCTTGAATATCGAGCCGGTCGTCGTCTCGGAAGCGGGCGTGCAGGAGGCCATCGAGCAGTATTACGGCGGGACGCGCGAGATCGAACTGGCGAGCATGGTCGAGGCGACGCTGGCCGGGTCGAACGGCAACGGCCACTCGAACGGCAACGGCTTCGCGATGGCGTCCGACGCTGTTTCGCTCGCCCAGTTGGATTTCGACGAAGAGGCCGCCGAAGACGTCGAAGTTATAGACGAAGACGACGAGATTGACGTGTCGAGCCTCGCCCGCATGAGCGAGGACGCGCCCGTCGTCCGCCTCGTCAACGTCTTGCTCGTGGACGCGCTGCAACGCGGGGCTTCCGACATCCACATCGAGCCTTACGAGAAAGAGATGCGCATCCGCTTCCGCATTGACGGCGTGCTCTACGACGTGATGCACCCCCCCTTGCGCTTGCGCGACGCGCTCATCTCCCGCATCAAGATCATGTCGAAGCTCGACATCTCGGAGAAGCGTCTGCCGCAGGACGGTCGCATCAAGATCAAGTTGCGCAGCGAAGGCCGTTCGCGCGAGTTGGACTTCCGCGTCTCGACCTTGCCGACGCTCTTCGGCGAAAAAGTCGTGATGCGCCTCCTCGACAAAGAGAAGCTCATGCTCGACATGACGAAGCTCGGCTTCGAGCCGGAGTCGCTCGTCAAGTTCAAGCGCAACATCGAACGCCCCTACGGGATGGTGCTCGTCACCGGCCCCACGGGTTCCGGCAAAACCAACACGCTCTACTCCGCCCTCCAGTCTCTCAACACGGCCGAGACGAACATCATGACGGCGGAAGACCCGGTTGAGTTCAACCTCGTCGGCATCAATCAGGTGCAGATGAAGGAGCAGATCGGCTTGAACTTCGCCGCCGCCCTCCGCTCGTTCCTCCGGCAAGACCCGAACATCGTCCTCGTCGGCGAAATCCGCGACTTCGAGACCGCCGAGATCGCCATCAAGGCCGCGCTCACAGGCCACCTCGTCCTCTCCACCCTCCACACCAACGACGCGCCCTCCACCATCTCCCGCCTCATGAACATGGGCATCGAGCCTTTCCTCGTCGCCACCTCCGTCAACTTGATTCAGGCGCAGCGACTCATTCGACGCGTCTGCACGGAATGCAAAGAAGCAGTCCCGACACCCGCCGAGGCGCTCGTCGAAATCGGCTTCACGCCGGATGAGGCGCGCGACATCAAGATTTTCAAGGGCAAGGGCTGCGCCAAGTGCAACAACACCGGGTACAAAGGCCGCGTCGGTCTCTACGAAGTGATGGAGATCACGGATGACATACGCGAGTTGATTTTGATCGGCGCGTCGGCGCTGGAACTGCGCAAGCGGGCGATTGAGAACGGCATGCTCACGCTGCGCGCGTCGGGTTTAGTGAAGATCAGAAACGGCGTGACCACCATCGAAGAAGTTGTGCGCGAGACGGTCGCTTGAAAAGAGGTTCATAAAATGTTTTTGCGCGCTTTAGTTTTAACCATTCTCATCATGTGCACGGTGGCCTCCACGCTGCCGCTCTCGGACACGCTGGCGCACTGGGCGTCGCGCCCGTCCGCCTCGCGCCGCCACAAAGGCCGCTCCGCCCGCCGCCACTCGCGCGCGTGGTGGCGACGCTACCGCACGCGCCTCCGCCGCCAGCGCGCCGCCGCGGCCGAACGCCGACGCCGACGCGCAGCCATGATGTTGACGGCCGCTGCCGCGAAACCCGTCGCTCTGCTCACGACGGCCGCCAACCATGCGTCGGCCAAGATCGGCGAAGCGGACAGCCTTGTGCTGCCCGGCGTCGCGCTGCCGAGCACCGCCGCGCTCTCCAGCATCACCCCGGTGAAACCGTTGCCCGCGGTCGTCCCGGCGACGAAAGACGCTTTGCAGGAGTTGCCGCGTCCAGCGGCCTCGCCGCTGCCGAACGCTTGGAGCAGCGCGGCGTCGAGCCGTGCCGGCGAGATGCGTTTCAACGTGCGCGCCGCCGACGGGCGCGTGCGCTCCTCGGCCGTCTGGTCGCGCGTCAACTTGGCGGCGGCCGACTCGTCCGTCTCCGACGCGCGCAGCAAAACTTTCGGCGGCGTGCCCGTCGCGCTCCTGCGCCGCACCGTCATCAACCGGATGGTGGCCGAAGGCGGGTGGGTCACCAACGACGTGCAAAGACAGTTGGGCGAACGCCGCGTGTTCGTCGTCACCGCGCAGTCGGTCGCCGCCAACGGCGAGCGTCGCGCATGGATGTTCTACTTCACGGAGTCCGACGGGCAGGTCTACAGTCTCGCGACGAACGCGCCCGCGGAATTCGCCGACGCGCTCGCCGTCGAGTCCGAACAGGCCGTCGTCGCGCTCGGCTCGCGCCGCGCGAACTCCGCGACCGCCCAGCGTTAAGAACCGCGCGGCCGAACCTTCGGCCGCCGCGCGCCACCGCTTGTCACCCGCGCGCCCTTGCCCGGCGCGCGCCCGCCCGCACGGGCACACTTCCCCCAACGGAGTCCACGAAGAAACATGTCAGCTAACGAATCGTCACTTACGGATCAACTGTCGCTCTCCGATCTGCTCAAGAAGTTGATCGAGCTGGGCGGGTCTGACCTGCACCTGACCACCAACACCCCCCCGCAGGTGCGCGTGGACGGCGGCCTCAAGCCACTCGAAGGCTTCAAGACGCTCACCTCCGCAGACACCAAGCAACTCGCCTACAGCGTCTTGACCGACGCGCAGAAGCATCGCTTCGAGGAGTCGCTCGAACTCGACTTCTCCTTCGGCGTGCGCGGCCTCTCGCGCTTCCGCGCTAACCTCTTCAACCAGCGCGGCGCGGTCGGCTGCGTCTTCCGCGCCATCCCCTACGAGATCAGATCGTTCGAGAACCTCGGCCTCCCGCCCGTCGTCACGAAACTCTGCGACAAGCCGCGCGGCCTCATCCTCGTCACCGGCCCGACCGGCTCCGGCAAGTCCACCACGCTCGCCGCGATGATCGACAAGATCAACCGCGAACGCCACGAGCACATCATGACGATTGAAGACCCCATCGAGTTTCTGCACAACCACAAGGCGTGCGTCGTCAACCAGCGCGAAGTCGGCTCGGACACGAAGGGCTTCGCCGAGGCGTTGCGCACCGCGCTGCGTCAAGACCCGGACGTGGTGCTCGTCGGCGAAATGCGCGACCTCGAAACCATCGAGTCCGCCCTACGCATCGCCGAGACCGGCCACTTGACGTTCGCCACGCTGCACACGAACTCCGCCGCCTCGACCATCAACCGCATCATTGACGTGTTCCCCTCCAACCAGCAGGCGCAGATTCGCGCGCAACTCTCGCTCGTCCTCGAAGGCATCATGTGTCAGGCGCTCTTGCCGAAGGCCGACGGGCGCGGGCGCGTCGCCGCGCTCGAAATCCTCGTCCCCAACGCCGCCATCCGCAACCTCATTCGCGAAGACAAAGTTCACCAGATTTACTCGATGATGCAGACGGGTCAGGAAAAGTACGGCATGCAGACTTTCAATCAGGCGCTCGCCACGCTCTACCACAAACGCCTGATCTCGCTCGACCTCGCCATGCAGCGTTCGTCGAACACGGACGAACTGCGCGAACTCATCGAACACGGCTCCGGGGTCAACGGCGGCAACGGGAACGGCGCGAACGGCCAGCCCACGCGCCCCGGCGCGCACCCCAGCCCCTACGCTCAGGCGCGACCCATCGGCGCACGCCCCACGAGATAAGACAGGGTTTCAAGTTGCAGGTTGCAGGTTTCAAGTTGAAGAACCTCAAACCTCAGACCTGAAACTTGAAACTTGAAACTTGAAACTAGGAGCTTTCCAGAGATGCCCACTTACGTCTTCAAAGGCCGCAACCGACTCGGCGAAGTGATGGTCGGCGAGCGCGTCGCCGACAGCCGCGACGTGTTGCGGCAACTGCTGCGCCGCGAACAGATCATGCTCACCTCGGTTAAGGAGAAGGGGCGCGAGGTCGCCGTGCCGAAGCTCGGCGGGCGCGGCAAAGTGAAGTCCAAGGAGTTGTCCATCTTCACGCGCCAGTTCTCCGTCATGATCGATGCGGGGCTGCCGCTCGTGCAGTGCCTCGACATCCTCGCGAGCCAGCAGGAGAACAAATTTTTTCAGCAGGTCTTGACGCAAACCCGGCAGGACGTGGAAGAGGGATCAACTTTGGCCGTCGCCATGTCGCGACACCCGAAGGTCTTCGATCAACTCTTCGTCAACATGATCGAGGCGGGTGAGACGGGCGGTATTCTCGACATCATCCTGCAACGCCTGTCAACCTTCATCGAAAAGATCGTCAAGCTGCGCCGCGACGTGATCTCCGCCATGATCTACCCGTCGGCCGTGATCGTCATCGCGTGCCTCGTCGTGGCCGCGATCCTTATCTTCGTCATCCCGCAGTTCCAGACGATCTTCCTCGGCCTCCTCGGCCCCGGCGAAAAGCTCCCGCTCCCGACGCGCATCGTCGTCGCTTTCAGCGATTTCGTCGCCGGTTGGGGCGGCCTCTGCATCCTCGTCGGCATCATCGCCTCGGTCGTCGCCATCCGCACCTACCGCAAGACCATTGACGGCCGCCGCAACGTTGACCGCCTGCTCTTAAAAGCGCCGATCATCGGAGCCGTCCTGCGCAAGATCGCCATCGCGCGCTTCTCGCGCACGCTCTCGACGCTGCTCTCCTCCGGCGTCCCCATCCTCCAGTCGCTCGACATCACGGCGCGCACGGCGGGCAACGTCGTCATCGAAGAAGCGATCCGCGGCATCCGCACGGGCGTCGAACGCGGCGAGAGTTTCGTCGAACCGCTGAAGGCGTCCGACGTCTTCCCCAACATGGTCGCGCAGATGGTCGGCATCGGCGAACAGACCGGCGCGCTCGACTCGATGCTCGGCAAGATCGCCGACTTCTACGAGCAGGAAGTGGACACGGCCATCGCCAACATGCTGACGCTCATCGAACCCGCCATGATCGGCTTCCTCGGCGTCACCATTGGCGGCATCGTCATCGCCATGTACATGCCCCTCTTCACCCTCGTCGGCAAACTCTCCAACGGCGGCCACTAGCCTGAGAGGGATTTGAAATTTCCACTTTTGGGGACTTGATTTTTCCTATCGAGGGATTTGATTTTTCCCGCAGAAAAAGCCCGCATTTTGCGGGCTTTTTCTACAAGAGGATACTTTGCCACAACAGGAGACGAATACCGCAACATTGCACGGGCAGGATTTTGTAAATGTAGGGAGCGATAATCATAGAACCCATTTTTGGAGTTCCTCATACTTTAGCAAGCCCAGTCAAACCAAATCAGATTGCTGGAAAATGTCATAAACGACAGCTGCAATTTGCCTTGCCAAAAGCGGAGGAACAGCGTTTCCCACCTGATGATACTGCGCTGTCCGCGGACCTTCAAAAAAGTAATTATCCGGGAATGTCTGCAGCCGCGCAGCCTCCCTAACGGTCATGCTTCTACATTGTGTGGGATCAGGATGAATGTAATAGTGACCGTCCTTAGAAATATGAGAGGTAACCGTTAAGGCAGGTTTATTTGGTAATTGCACCCTGAATCTGTCAGAGAAAAAACTGCCCTTTAGCGCGTCTTTTACATTTTCGTGATCAGGCAGAAGGTTTTCAGGAAAGTCTCTCAGCTCGGGCGATCTGCCGGTTATCTTTGCATAGCACGAGGCAAAGAGGTAACGGTGCAGATCGGACTTCATGTGAGACCGTGCTGAATGATTGCAAACACCATCGAGCAGATTGTCGTGATACCAGTCACGTAAGCTACCAGGGTAACATTCCAAACATAGTTCACCTTCCACATATTCGAACCCAGTGTTCAGACTCTGTGTACTGATGTGCTTTACAGTGGATACAACTTCAGACCATAATCGCTTATCTTTAGTTTTTATGCTTCGCTCAAGCCAGTCAGACCCTATGGCTTCTTGTAGTGTTGTGATCCAAGAACTCTCAGAATCAGCTTCCTTGGAAACTGCACTGCGAAGTTTGGGAAGGTTCGATATTACCTCTTTAACTGTAACAAAAGGCTTTGGTTCAAGGTGTTTAGGCTTCACCATCAGGTCAGCCCTGATACCCAGTAAAATGACCCTGTGTCTTGCTTGAGGAACACCGAATCTTTCCGCCGCAATTATATAATCTGACGGATCGTATGGCTCAAATCCCGCCAGATAATCTTGTTTCTTAACAAGAGGAAATATATTGTAAGCAGGCCGTTTTTTCTTCCTTCTGTAGAGTTCCTTGTTGTAACTGTTTATTGCGGCCCTAGGCTGCCTTAGATCTTCCAGTATTTGATGAAATATTTTCTTACCGCTGATTGTCGAACTCAGTATGCCTTTAACGTTTTCCATAATAAACACAGGGGGCTGATGGTCAGCAATAATGCGTAAGTATTCACGGTAGAGATAATGCCGCTCATCTTTTTCATACTCCTCCAAGTTGTTTTTCCTTATCTCTGTCTTCCTTGCTCTACCTGCAATAGAGTAAGCCTGACACGGCGGCCCGCCTATTAGCACCCAAGCTTTTTTGCTTTGCTTTGAGAGGGCTAATTTGATTCTTCTCTTAACGGCGTTTGGTTTCTCCTCTCCGAGTGTGGCTAGCCACGCCTCTCTCCGTGCCATCCTCGCTTCCTCTCTGTGTTGCCTGAAGAGTGATTTAATATCAATTTCTTTTTTCAGGTACTGGTAATAGGAAGGCGGGACCGAATTGAACGGAAACTGTCGAAAGAAAGCGCGCAACAGGAGAGTTTGATGCGCTACTTCATCCTTTTCAATTGATAGACATATGTGGAACTGTGAGACACCGCTTGAATCTCTACAGCTCGAAAAGCCTTCCCCCAACCCACCAGGGCCGGCAAAGAGGTCAATTACCGGAATTGATCCTGTCATAACTCTTTAAGCAGAACCCTCTTGCCATAAGCGCAAAGTTCAGCCCCTACAGGGCAGACACTACACTTGGGGCGGGTAGCGCATATCTCCATAGTAAAATCAAGAACTGCGTAGTTAAATTCACCGGAACTGCGTTGGGGAGTAAGCCTGTCTGCTAACTGTATCAACCACTTCTTGCGTCTAGTTTCAGCATCGCACTTTCGGTCAATCAGCCTACAAATCCATCTCACCACATTAGCATCAATGATAACGCCCCTCCCCCCTCCATGAAAACTCAGCCACGCGGCAGCAGCATATGGCCCGACGCCCGGCAATTTTAGTAGCTGTTCAAAGGAAGGGGGGGGTTCTCCTCCAAGCCTGTCCAGCTCTTCGCCAAGTTGTTTTAATAGCGGCGCGCGCCAGCGCAGACCAAGCGGGTATATCAGTTTTTCAATCTCTTTTACAGAAGCTGAAGCAAGATCTTTTGGTTCAGGAAAGTTGCTTATGAATTGTTCGTAGATGCTGACAGCAGTCGCGGCTCTTGTTCGCTGAAGTAGTATTTCAGCAATCAGTCCATGCCAGAGTTTTGTTGTTTTCCTCCAAGGAAAATGCTTATGGTTCGCCCTGCCCCAAGTTAGTATCCTTCGTCGTATTCGTGGAATATCCTTGTCTAGTATGTCCACACTTATCCTTGCCTTGATGTTTAATAAGACCTCAGAAAAGCCAATGTTCAAAACTCGCGCCGAGGAAATTTCATGCCCACGTATAAGTGTTCGCAAGCAAAGCCGATACGTAACCACGCTCAGGGGTCTCAGGGGTGCCCACTACCATCACGCGGTCAAGCCCTTGGTTTATTGTTTCGCAGGAGGTCTCAGGCAGAAGAACACAGGCGTGACAGGCTGCGAGGTTGGCGAGTCTGGAACCCTGCCCACCAAGGTGTTCGGAGCAGACAGGATCGGCTGAGCACCAAGAGGCCCGGCTCAAGGCACGTAAGATGACCGGGCCGAGGCGTTCCGGTCGTCCTAGCCGGACCAAGCCACCCAAGGTCCCCTCGGAGTCGCCCGCCGCAGTGTAGAGAAGGAGCCCGGCCATAGGCGCAGCAGGGTCGGCGGAGATGTAGAGGCGCTCGCGTAGCGAGGCAGTGCTGTAACCGCACTCGAATACAAGCTGGTTAATCAAGATGTGCGCGAGACTGTGGACCAGTAGATAGCGAGATGCCCAAGAACGATTTGCCAATCCCAGCGGTGGCAAAGTCTGAAAGATGCCGCCCAGACGTGCGACAAAACCATCATCGAGGCGATTTGTGAGCCATGCAGCGTGGGTGGTCTGCCATTCGATAAGGCTATGTTCGTGTAACTCGACGTAGATGCCCTCTCCGAACACTTCGACCGCTGGGAGCCAGCGTTCCTGTGGCTCGGTGGGTGGATTTCGGAACAGTTGTCTCATGGCTGTGTCCGGCATGCTGCCTAGAGAATTGTTATTCTGCTCTAAGCGGTCAAAGCCGTAGAAAACTCTCGTCTCGCGCAACCGCTCTACAAGGTTCACCCTAGCAAACCAGTGCGACAGTTCAGCCGGAACCGTCGTGGGAATCACGCGCAGATTGGGTACGTGCTCTGGATCGTTCACCTCATTCCGGAGGATATTGAATTCGGCGCGGCGGAACGCGAGAAGATCAGATTCAGGCTCGGCAGGTGCGTCGGCGCCAGCTGGCAGTGTGGCACCAGCCGGATCAAAAAGGCTCTCTAAAGCCTCCTCCACTTGCGCCGGATCGGCAACGATGCCGCGGCCAGCGAGTCCGGTATTAATCATGGCAATGGTTCCAGCCCGATTGCCCATGTTCCAGAGGGTTCTTGCGACTCCCAGGCTGGGATCAAGCTCGATCTCATTCCTGACTCTGGCGATCTCCTCGCTTTGCGGCTGGAGATCGGGCAAGGCAATGGCCGAAATAGTTCTTGGAAAGTAGAGGTTCGTCTGATTGATGAGTGCACCGATGAGAGGCTGATTGCATGGTTGCTCGCTCGCTCCCTCGCCGAGCCATGGTCGATCGCCGGGGCATGTAATTCCAGCCTGCTGAAACGCACTTTGCTCACCCAACTCCACATTCGGCTTGACAGTTGTTCCTGACAAACTTCTGCCTTTACGCCCCGGCGAGCCCTCGGGGCATGACCTGCACTCGATGCGGATACTGCTCAGTTCGGAGCCGCCGCGGTCCGTTAAAATAAGATTCCCATCGTTAGCGCACAGGCAACCTATCCACTCCTTCCAAGGAAACTCACAAAGGTGCCCGCCAGCACAAACTGATATAAAGCGCACGGGCTGCCACCTTCCGCCGCCCGGAGGATTCTCAATTCGAGTCGTATGGAGATTGAATCTGCGCATGTCACCCGTGCGCGTGTGCCGATACCAGCGGGGGAACCGCTGTGCTGGAACAGTTAACATTGCATTCGGCGGCGCGGTAGAGCCACGTCGTACATGCCGGTAGTCGGGGGGCGCACAGAACCGGTCCACGTGAAGCAGGGAGGACAGGCGTGGCTCAACGCGCTCAAACTCGGCACGGTTGTCGCAACGCACTAGGCCAAGGGTCTGGTCCCACCGCAGGAACCAATGATCGAGGCCGCACACAACGTGCGGTATGCCGCGCCGATCGGTGTAAAGGCTGCCCGGCCCGAATGGGGCAATGAGTTGCCCGGTGCGAATCTGTTTATTCCCCATGATTGTCAATGATCGTTACTGTTGGAGGTGAGCTGGTGGACACATTGGTCGGAACCCCCAATACGGGGACGTAGCCTTGGTCAATGCTGAGTTCGGCGCTGCTATCTACTTGGCGCATGCTGCTGGGAACCACGACGCCGCGCTGCCGCTGTTGCAGGGTTGCGAATTGTCCTGGCCAGAGCATGAGGTACTCTCCGTCTACGCTTGGCGGGAACTCCTCCCATGCCTGCGGATTCAGCCCCCACTTGTGTTGCAACTCAGCCCGGACTCTTTCCATTTCCTGTAACGACCTCTCCTGATCCTCCGGTAGCTGAACTACTTGGCAGCGCTCGCGTAGGAGTTGATAGGCAACATCCATCGCGTCGACATATGCGGCTTCGTTTTGGACAGGAGCGACACTGTGCTGGCGCGCCCAAGTAATTAGCGCTCCCGGAAGTGCGCGTTGTATGGCAGAAAGCGCGAACGGCGTCGCCGAGGTCGGTTCGACGCGCTCATAGAGGCGGCGGTGGTAGCTATGGAATTGCTCGAAGTGAGAGCGGTCACGGCTTTTGGAAGGGTTGTAGATCATCAGAATGAGGCCCGCACGATCCCACCAGCGGCGCCCAACCCGACCGGTTATTTGAATATAAGTCGCAGTCGTCTTAGGCTGGCCGACAATCCCCATCAGCGACAGCCGATCAATATCCACGCCAACCTCAATGATGTTCGAGGCCAGACATGCGTCGAGTGTTCTATCATTTGCTGTCGTATTATAGGGTGCTGATAACCTGTCCATCATGCCTACGATCTCGGCTTGAGAAAGGCGGCTGGTAAGTTCTTCAACAATTCTGAGATTGCGTCGGTCATTGTGTGCAAAGCCCTCGCGGTTAAATATGAATTTCAGCCGGGAGCGGATGTCTGAATCGAATAGAGTCTTGGCACCGCCCAGTTCGCGGATGCTGTTGTAGAAGGCGAGCAACGTCCACCAAGGATCGCGACGGTCTGCCGGGAAAGAGAACGGGCGGAATAGCGCGGAGGAGAAGGCCCGCACCTGGGTGGTAAGCACAGAGCCATAGTCACTTGCGTGGATGCCGAGGTAGAGGCGCCCATCACGAAGGCGTCCTGCCGCATCCCGAGCGTATCTGCCGAAAAAGGAATCGCCCATCAGCAAGCCGGGGGCGGGAAACAGATGGGTTTGTGAACGGGCATAGAGCGCCATAACTTGATCCGCCGCGCCACGAATGGTCGCAGTCGAAGCAATTAACTTTGGCTTCACCCAGTTACCGTCCTGCTGAAGCGAGCACAGCCTCTCAAAGATGCCTTCGTACAAGGCGTACATTGTTCCCAGCGGGCCGGAAATAAGATGCAATTCGTCCTGAATAATCAGGCCTGGCGGTAAATAATACTGATGTAGCTGACCGCCGGTTATTCTGCGGCCGAAAAGAGCACCGGCCTCGGGCCGGTATGCAACGATCGCAAGTTTGTCAGCAGTCCCGATAACAAGAGATGGCGGACGGCGGTAAATCCGTTCATCAATGACTTCAACGGGTAACCAGTTCTGCGAGTCTTCCTGACCGAACGAACAAGCAACGTCCGTGCAGTGCAGTAACGGACCTTCACTGGTGATGTCTGTAATCCCTCTTGTCCGCGCGCTATTCCACTGATTTTTCGGAACAACATTAGGCCGCGGGCCGTTGTATCGTCCAATCTCTGCCCTGCACCAAGGGCATTCCGTCAGAACTAGCGGATTGCCAGCAACGTCACCTTTACGAAATTCATTGAGTTCGGTCCGCGCACCGTCAATTTTATTTGGTGAACCATCACCACCAATCCACAACCCCAGCGAGAAACGCTGACCGGGAATATTCCCCATACCGTGCCTTGCCGGTTCGCGCCGCAGAAATTCCATCGCGCAAATTAAACTGGCTGCCCGTTGAAATTGCTGAGTGGTGAGCATTCTCAACGTATACCGCATCAGAACATTTGTGCCGTCCCTTTGCGGTCCAAGTCCATTGCCCTCCATCAAGAAGCGCTCATGGAACATATAAAACGCCATCACCGCAAGGTAAGCCTCGGTCTTGCCGCCACCGGTTGGGAACCAGATGAGATCCACGATTTCGCGGTCGGGTGAGAGCCCGTTACGAACCCCCTCAAGGGACATCAGAAGGAAGGCAATTTGGAATGCCCGCCATGATCCAACCTGAGCAATCTCTCGGTTTTGCTGATAAACATCCCAAGGAGACCGTTGAGGTCCATCGGGGCTAACTAATCGCAATGTCGAGTTCCAGAGGAACGGACGCCTCGCCAACTGTTTAGTTCCGATCTGCTGAAGGAGCATAGCCAGATTTGCCAGTCGGAAGGCACGGAGAACATTCGCATCGCTTCTCAGCAGCGAGATGCCTGCGTTGATGCGTCCAAGACAGGTGTCGCAGGCATCTAGGTGGCGGGTAGCGACCGATCGGTATCTCGGGTCCAAGGCTGCTACCTGATTGCGCCCGCGCTGTATCCACGAGGCGTATTCCACTGAAAGATTTTCGAGCGACTGCCAAGCAGGTCCCAAGCCATCCTCGGGTAGAGATGCGAGCGCTCGCATGGACAGCTGAATCTGGTTTCCTTGGGCATCCTCAATGTCTGGAGTCATGCTCGGCAGTTGCACCGCAGGCATCACATCCACGAATAACACCGCTGGCGACTGCCCCGGTTCCGCATCCCAGCCGGCGGCACAGCCGTGGCCAACTCCCCAAGTGGCAGATTCACGATAGAGAAGCGCAAGGGACTGCTCTTCAGAGTCGAGTTGCTCAAATGGGCGTTGACTCTCAGGATACTTTTCAATACTGCCTCGCTCGGCTGCGACTTCAAAGTAGGTCTGGTATAGAACGGCTGCGCGCGGCTCCTGCGTTCCATCAAGTTGGGTTGAGTTACGCAAGACTATCGTCAGCAGCCAGACGTCTTCCTCTTCTCGGTAGCGAGGGAAAACCTCTATGCGGAGATTGAGCGGAGAACCTTCCTGCATGGTCACGTCACGGCGTATGGGACGACCGGCAACTATGTCATGGCGATCAATTATTATCTCGGATTCAGGCAGTACTGCGGGATGTCGGCGCCAAACAGGTGCTTCGTGCATTCGGCCTTGATCATCGGTCCAGCGGCGCTTGCAGGACTCATAGCGGCCATTCATGTGGAAAGGGGAGCTGTCTGACTGCTGCCAAGCAAACCGTTGGCTTTGTGGCAACCGTACAATAACCCTTCCGTCCTTAGACAGCCGGACACAGAAGGAAATGCCAATGGTTGAGGGATGTCGGACATCAGGGCTGGTTACTTCAAAGTCCTCAGTCGCGTCAAACGAGCCCGAGACTTCTCCCGCTTCGCGTTCATCTGAGTCCTCATCCGTAACAGGAACGACGTCAGGATCGGCCTCAGCCCCGATCGTGTCAGCGGCTTGGAGGGCAACCTCATCAGGTGGCGGCAACGCCGCTGCCGCACCGGGATGTAGGAGCCCGGCCCCATACTTGCGGTGCGGGGACTCACGCTGGAAATACAGAATCTCTTGGAGCACCTCATCAGGCTCAGGGCGCCAAGCGAGTGGCCCGCTACGAAGGGCGACGGCATCAACGAATTCTCTATCAGTGAACTCGATGACGGCTGCATCGGCCAGCGGCCGAGAGGGGCCGACCAGCTCACCACGAATCCACTCGATCATTTCAGATCTTTCACTCATGAGTCAGTTTTTCCGGCAAGCCATCTGTAGAGGTTCTCTTGGGAGTTTTTCTCACACAAGATGCGAACGGACTCGGTTGCGCGAGTCATACCAGTGTAAAACAAATCCCGCTGACAATCCTTATCGTTAAGCACCACATCTGTGAGAATAATGACTTTATTCTCCAAGCCCTTAAAGCCATGAACACTTGCGTAAGCAGTGTGTGCGCCAGACTGCCATGCAGGACGCACCTTCAATTCCGGGTTCAGGCGCGATGCAGCACTCAAATGATCAGCCCGGAATGAAAGCAATGTGATCTCGGACGATTTGTAACCCTGTGCTTTGAACTCCGTGAGCCATTGATTCAGTTTATCCAACT
>JAUZFQ010000162.1 GCA_030838445.1 Pyrinomonadaceae bacterium
TTCGGGCTTCTGGTAGTCTTTCAGTAGTTCGTCGAGCAGTTCTGGACGAATCGGTGGCATAATCAAATCTCCTTTCGAGACTGAGTGGTTGATTATTACCACTTACACAAAATCTTGATAACCTCCTTGTGCGGAGGCGGCTCGTTTCATTGTTTGGTTGAAAGCAAGAGCAAATTTTGAGCGGATGATTGCAGCTTTATGAGGTCACCGCATTACCCGTAAGTTATTGATAACAATAGGGCGTTGTGAGGTTTTCTGACTTGTGACTGCCAGTCATGCGCTCTCCCAGCTGAGCTACGGCCCCTTGGTTGGTGATGTCGTGTGGGCGACGAATGGAGAGAGTAGCTTAGGGCGCGAAAAGTCGTCAAGCGCGCGTTCGCGGGCGGCGGCGCGGGCGGGCGGCGGAGAAGGCGAGGCACGCTCCCGAGAGGAGGAGCAGGAGGCCGAGGCTGACGTGCCGGAGGTTCGGCCTCTCGGTGACGCCGGTGTCGGTGATGACTATTGCCGCGCGCGGCGCGATGAAGGCGGCACGGTAGGCGATGACGCCGCCGACGGCCGCGAGCAAGATGCCCGCGAGTGATAGCAACGCTCTCATGCCGCCCTCCGACGGAGAGCGCGCCCGGCAAGTCGGCTGCGTGCGCGTGCGACTTGCCGGGCGGGTGTGTGCGACTAGTCAGTCGGGCGCGCGTGTCAGGCTTAACGACCTTTGAATTCAGGCTTGCGTTTTTCGAGGAAGGCCTGGACGCCTTCGTCTTTGTCCGCGCTGGAGAAGCAGAGGGCGAAGAGGTCGATCTCGCGGCGCAGTCCTTCGTCGAGCGTGGCGCGCGAGGCGGTCTTGACGGCCTCCTTCGCCATGCGTAGCGCGACGGGACTCTTCTCGGCGATGCGGTTGGCGATCTCCAAAGTCTTCGCTTCGAGTTCCTCTGCGGGTACGACCGTGTTGACGAGGCCGTAGCTGTAGGCGGTCTGCGCGTCTATGATCTCGCCCGTCAGGATCAACTCCATCGCTTTGCCTTCGCCGACGAGGTGGGTGAGACGTTGCGTGCCGCCGCCGCCGGGGATAATGCCGAGGTTGATCTCCGGCTGGCCGAAGGAGGCGCGTTCGCTCGCGATGCGTAGGTCGCAGGCGAGGGCGAGTTCGCAGCCGCCGCCGAGGCAGTAGCCGTTGATCATGGCGATGACGGGTTTCGGGAAAGTGTCAATCGCGGTGAAGAGCGAGCGGCCGGTCATCACGTCGCGCTGCGTGACGGCGGTGCGTTCGGCGAACTCCGCGATGTCCGCGCCCGCGATGAACGCCTTGTCGCCCGCGCCCGTGAAGACCACGACGCGCACCCCTTCGTCCTCACGCAACTCTTCGAGCGCGGCCGCGCCCTCCGCCCGCGTCTGGATGTTCAAAGCGTTCCGCTTCTCCGGACGGTTGATCGTCACGATGGCGACGCGCTCGCGCCGCTCGACCAGCAAGGTTTCGTATGATTGCGACATGTATTCTCCCTAGTGACAAGTGACGAGTGACAGGTGACAAGTTAGATAAAACAGTGACGAGTGACGAGTGACAGGTGACAAGTTAAAGCAGAACGCTCGGCTCCAAACTTGTTTTTGCTCGTCACTTGTCACTCATCACTTGTCACTGATGTTTATGTTTCTTCCGGCGGCGCGCCGTGATCGTCGGCGACCCAGGAGACGAAGAGGCGGAGCCAGTTTTCCGTGGGTTCGAGGATAGCAACGCCGATGCGCGCCGTGCCGTAGATGGCCGAGGCGATGCGCACGACGCGTGCGGTGACTTCGATGGGCGCGCCGTCCGGGCGGTGCGCGCGCAGGTAGAGTTGTTCGCCGCGCGTGACTTTCTGGTTGAGGTGGAAGAGCGCGCCGGTGGTGGAGATGTCGTCCGTCTCGGTCGGTTCGCTCCACGCCGCGCCGTCCTCCGCGCGACCGGAGACGACGATGGGCAGGCGTAGCGACATGCGCAGCGCGAAACGTCTCTCTTCGTTGGTCGGCGTCGTCATAAGAGTAAGCTGTCAGCAGTGAGCAGTCAGTAGTTCAGACTGTGAAGCTGAGTAACGGCGAGAGCGGCTGTGAGTTTTAACTGCTCACTCTCTACCGCTCACGGCTCACTTGTTCTTCCTCGTTCCAGTCGTAGAAACCCGCGCCGCTCTTTTTGCCGAGACGCCCGGCGGCGACCATGCGCCGCAGGATTTCCGGCGGGCGGAAATTTTCCGTGCCGAGCGTGCGGTGCAGGTATTCGGCGATGCTCAGGCGCACGTCGAGGCCGACCAGATCCGTCAGGCGCAACGGCCCCATGGGGTGATTGTAGCCGAGTTCCATCGCGGTATCTATATCTTTCGCGCTCGCCACCCCCTGTTCCAGCATCCGCATCGCCTCCAGCCCCAAGGCCACGCCCAGACGGCTCGACGCGAAACCCGGCACGTCTTTGACCGTGATCGGCTCTTTCTTCATCCGTCGCCCGACGGCTCGCGCCGTCTCGACCGTCTCGTCGCTCGTCTGTGCGCCGACGACGATCTCGACGAGGCGCATGATGTGGACGGGGTTGAAGAAGTGCATGCCGACGACGCGTTCGGGACGGCGCGCGGCGCGTGCGATCTCCGTGATCGAAAGCGAGGAGGTGTTTGACGCGAACAGGAAATCGCGCTCGGCCACCCGCTCGACTTCGCGGATAGTCTCCTGCTTCAACTCCATGCGTTCGGGGACGGCTTCGATGAAGAGGTCGGCGTGGGCGGCGTCTGAGAGGCTCGTCGCGCCGCGGATGCGTTGCAGCGTCTCGTCGCGTTCGGCTTCGGTCGTCTTGCCGCGCCGAATGCCCTTGTCGAGGTTGTCTTCGATGGCGCGCAGGCCGCGCATCAGGAATTCGCGCTCCACGTCGCGCAGCACGACGCGGTAGCCGACGAGCGCGGCCACCTGTGCGATGCCGTGCCCCATCGTGCCCGCGCCGAGCACGGCGACTGTCTCGATGGCCGGACGATTGATGTGTGTGCTTCCCGGTGAGTCCAAAAGTCTCTTCGCGCGAGTCCCGGCCGGATGAAGACGGCTTCGTCCCCGCCCGCGCTCGCATGCTCTGATTCGACTACATCCAGCGCAGAGAGTTATACTATACGGGCGAGCGAAAAGGCTACATGCAAATGGGCGACGCGACCGCGCGCGGGCGCGAACGACGCCCTGAAGGAGAGCGACAAACAGCGAAATGACTCAAGAAATTCTGCACAAAGAAGTGGTCATCATCGGCTCCGGCCCGGCCGGGTTGACGGCCGCCATTTACGCGGCGCGCGCCGACCTCAAACCCCTCGTCATCGAAGGCCCGCAGCCGGGCGGCCAACTCACCATCACGACCGAAGTGGAGAACTACCCCGGCTTCGCAGAGGGCATTCAAGGGCCGGAGTTGATGGAGCAGTTTCGCGCGCAGGCCGCGCGCTTCGGCACGGAGTTTCTCGTCTCGTGGATAGACAAAGTTGACCTCTCCGAGCGCCCCTTCACGCTCCACACGGCCGAGGGGACGGTCAAGGCCGAGACGCTGATCATCGCGTCGGGCGCGTCGGCCAAGTGGCTCGGCATTCCGGGCGAAGCGCCTGCGCCGCACGGACTCGGCGGCCTCGGAGTGTCGGCCTGCGCCACCTGCGACGGCTTCTTCTTCAAGGGCAAAAAGATCGTCGTCGTCGGCGGCGGCGACACCGCGATGGAGGAGGCCACTTTCCTCACGCGCTACGCCTCAAGCGTCACGGTCGTCCACCGCCGCGATCACCTGCGCGCGTCGAAGATCATGCAGGACAAGGCGTTGAAGAACGAGAAGATTGACTTCATCTGGAACACAGACGTGATGGAGATTCTCGGCACGCCGGAGTCGGGCGTGACAGGCGTGCGTCTCTACAACAACGTGACGAACGAAGAGACGACATTCGACTGCGAAGGCGTTTTCATCGCCATCGGCCACAAGCCGAACACGGACATGTTCAAAGGCTGGCTGGAGATGGACGACATCGGTTATCTCAAGACGAACGGCCACTCGATGGCGACGAACGTCCCCGGCGTCTTTGCCTGCGGCGACGCACAGGACTCCTTCTACCGTCAAGCGATCACCGCCGCCGGGACGGGCTGCATGGCCGCCATTGACGCCGAACGTTACCTCGACAATCTGCCCGTCCCCACGCTCTCGGGCGAGGAAGTGACCATCGAAGGCGAGATCGTCACGGCCGACCACGAGACGATCATCATGCCCGACGGCGAAGTCATCTCGAACCACGCGGACGGCGAAGCCGCGCCCGCAGGGGATTAAACGCCGTCGGCGGCAGTTACCAAAGCGGCGACCTTTAGAACGGCTCACGCAATTAACCACGAGGGCACGAAGACACGAAGCAAACTTGATGCTTTGACTTCATGCCTTCGTGGTTAATTCCGTTTCGACGAAGGAAACGACATGACGCGTCAACTCTCCAACGCTCTCATCACGCTCGCGCTCCTGCTCGGCGCGGCCGTCGGGTTCACGCCGACACAACACGCGGCGGCGCAGCAACAACGGGCGACGGCGCAAAGTAACAAGAAGTCGGAAGCAATTTATTACCCGCCGCGCGGCGACGCGTCGTGGCGGCGGAAGCAGCCCGGCGAGGTGGGGATGGATGGCGCGTTACTGGACGAGGCCGTCGCCTACGCGCGGACGCAGGAGAGCAAAGTTCCGCGAGACTTCTCCACGCAGGTCGAGACGTTCGGCGCGGTGCTCGGCCCGCTCCCGAAAGAGCGCGGCGAGACGAACGGCATCATCATCCGCCGCGGCTACATCGTCGCCGAATGGGGCGACACGCAAAGGGCTGACCCGACATACAGCGTCGCTAAAAGTTTCCTCTCCGCGTTGCTCGGCCTCACTATAGATCGCGGGTTGATCAAAAACGTGTCCGACCCCGTGCGCCAATACATCTCGGACGGCGGTTACGATTCGCCGCAGAACGCGGCCGTCACTTGGGAGCATCACGCGCGGCAGACGAGCGAGTGGGAGGGCGTGATGTGGGGCAAGCCGCACGACTTCATCGGCGTTGAGGCGTTCGGCAAAGGACGGCGCGAGCCGCGCGCGTTGCGCGCCCCCGGCACTTACTACGAGTACAACGACGTGCGTATCAACCGGCTCGCGCTGTCGCTGTTGCGCCTGTGGCGGAAGCCCTTGCCGGAAGTTTTGCGCGACGAGATCATGCGACCCGTCGGCGCGTCGGACGCGTGGCGGTATCACGGTTACACAAACTCCGACGTGTTGATTGACGGCAAGCGAATGCCTTCGGTGAGCGGCGGCACGCGTTGGGGCGGCGGCCTCTGGATCAACACGCGCGACGAGGCGCGCTTCGGCTACCTGTTCCTGCGCGGCGGTCGTTGGCGCGAACGCCGGATCATCTCCGAGCGTTGGGTGCGCGAGGCAACCGCGCCGGGCAAGGTCAAAGCGGACTACGGCTATCTCTGGTGGCTGAACACGGGGCGCAAGGCTTGGCCGGACGCGCCGGAGACGAGCTACGCCGCGCTCGGCTACGGCTCGAACACGATCTGGATTGACCCGGAGCACGACCTCGTGATCGTCTGGCGCTGGCATCAAGCGAACCCGAACGAGTTGATCAAGCGCGTGCTGGCCTCAGTCAAGTCAAGTTGATCAAGCGCGTGACGGCTGCGGTCAAATAGTCGCGAACAAAAATCAAATAGCCGCGTCCAAATAACGTGCGCTCCGCGCTGTTGAACGAAGCGCGGCCGGGTATCAGTTGAACTTGATACCCGGCCGCGTCGTCACTTTTGAATTACTACTTCCAGCCCGTCACTTACCCTGTCACTGTCCCTGTCCCTGTCCCTGTCACTTCCCCTGATACGAAATGCGCCAGACGGTCTGCGAGCCGTCGTCTGTGACGAACAGCGCGCCGTCTCTGCCCGTCGCGACGCCGACGGGGCGACCCCACACGCCGCCTTCCGGCGTCACGAATCCCGTCATGAAGTCTTCATACTCGCCCGTCGGCACGCCGTTGCGCAGGGGCACGCGGATCACTTTGTAGCCCGTGCGGCGCGAGCGATTCCAAGAGCCGTGTTCGGCGGCGAAGGCTTCGTGGCGATACTCCGCGGGGAACTGCGTGCCGGTGTAGAACGTCATTTGAAGCGACGCCGAATGCGATTGCAACAGCACGTCGGGGACAACGACCTTGTCGCGCAGGTCTGGGCGTTTGCCCGCGTGGCGGGGGTCTTGGTTCGCGCCGAGGTAATACCACGGCCAGCCGTAGAAGCCGCCCGCGCGCACGCGCGTGATGTAGTCGGGCACGAGGTCGTCGCCGAGTCCGTCGCGCTCGTTGACCGAAGCCCAGAGGTCGCCCGTCTGCGGGTGGACGGCGAGGCCGACGGCGTTGCGGATGCCCCACGCGTAGATGCGAAAGCCCGTGCCGTCGGGGTTGTATTCGAGGATGTCTGCGCGTCGCTCCTCGTTCTCGCGCTCGTTCTCCCAGACGTTTGAGTGCGAGCCGACGGAGACGTACATCTTCTTGCCGTCGAGCGAGAAAGCGATGTCGCGCGTCCAGTGGCCGCCGCCGCGCAACTGCCCGCCACCGGGAATGTCCGGCACGATCATCTCGGCCTCGCCGCGCGCCTTGAGGTCGCCGTTGCGGTAGGGGAAGCGCACGACCGAGCCGGTGTTGGCGACGTAGACGTACTGCGGGTTCGCGCCCGACGGGTAGAAGGCGATGCCGAACGGGCGCGTCAAGCCGTTGACGAAGATGTCGTTGACGGTGGGCTGCCCCGCGCCGTCGGGGGCGCGCATGATGCGAATCCTGCCGGGACGACTTTCGACGACGAAAATGTCGCCGTTCGGGGCGATGCGGACGAGTCGCGGATTGTCGAGTCCGTTGGCAAATTCCTCGACCTTGAACCCGGCCGGGACTTTCGGCCAGGCGTTCGCGGGACGCGCGACGAGCCGCGACCCCGTATCAACCGAGGGCGTGTCAAAGGGGCGCGTCAAGTCGGCCGTGGTGATGCGGCGTCGCACGCCGGGCGCGTCCGTCGTCCAGTCGCCGAGCGCGGCGCGTCCGGTGAGCGTGGCGTTCGGCGCACGCACGGTGTCGCGTTGCTGCGGAGCGGGGTCGGCGCGCGGTTGCTGCTGCGGTTGCTGTTGCCCTTCACTCGCGCGCGGGTTCTGCTTCGCGGCGCAGCCGTTGACCGACAGGCACAGGAAGATGATCGCCGTGATGGTGTGGAGAATCGTGTCCGGTCGTCCGGCGCGCGGGCGCGTGGCAGGAATCATTGAGTTCAACCTTCCCCTGTTCGAGAATTTCAGATTGGATTATGGGACAAAGATGTTGCCGGAGTTTCACCGTCCGGTCATCACAGGAGCACGATTGAGTCGTCGCGTTGGCGGGTGGTGGCGGCGGGCGGGCGTTCGCGCTCGCCCTTGTGCGGGCAGGCGTCGCAGTAGTCGCCGAGATGCGCGCGGCGGTCTTCGCATTCGTTGCAGCCGAGCGCGAGGCCGAGTTGACGCAAACTGTCGAGCATGGGGAGCAGTAGTCGGCCGCGCTCGGTCAGCGCGTACTCGACGTGTGGGGGGCTGCCGCCGTAGTCGCGTCGTGCGACGAGCGCGTCGTGCTCCATGTCGCGGAGTCGGCCGACGAGCGTGCGGCTGCTGATGGGGTGGAGCGCGGCGATGAGTTCGGTGGTGCGGCGCGGCGCGCGCGCCAGATCGCGCACGATGAGCAGCGTCCATTTGTCGCCGACCACCTGTAACGCGCCCGCCACCGGGCAGCCGTCGCCTTCGCGTCGTCGCATAACTCGCCTCTCCTTCGGACGCCAAGATTAACACAAAGCGAAGTCGAACTCTTGACGATTTAAAAGCTCAAGCGGTCGCCCTGAAACTTCCTCTAACTTCGCGTCGCCGCCGCAGTAGAAACTCACCAGTTGACGGAATTCAACCGCCCGACTTTTCGACGCGCCGACGCGCGTTAGCAAACACTATCCCGAAGTTCACCTCGTTTAGCACGCGCCGCGCGCTGGCACGACGGTTGCCAAGTATGAGTCCTGCGGAATTTGAAATTTTAGAGGAGACAGGATGTTGTTTAGAAAAACTCTTGCGATCATACTTTCGGGAATAATTTTGTCGGCGGCCTACGGCTTCCAAACGGTTCAGGCGGAGACGGGCGAAGAAGACGCGCGCCTCGCACAGCGCGCACGCATGAGCGTTTTAAAATTGGGCGTCGGCGAGAAGGCGCGCGTCGAGGTCAAACGGCGCGACGAGACGAAGCTGAAAGGTTACGTGAGCGCGGCCGGGGCAGA
>JAUZFQ010000190.1 GCA_030838445.1 Pyrinomonadaceae bacterium
GCGGCCCCGGTTCGGGTCTCGGCAAGACGGCGGGGCGCGGCAACAAAGGTCAGAAATCGCGTTCGGGCTACTCGGCCAAGATCGGTTTCGAGGGCGGCCAGATGCCCTTGCAGCGTCGCCTGCCGAAACGCGGCTTCACCAACATTTTCAAGAAGCAGTGGATCGAGGTCAGCCTCGCGTCGCTGGAGAAGAGTTTCGAGGCGAACGAGGAAGTGACGCCGGAGTTGATGCACCAGCGCGGCGTGATCGCCAAAGGCAAGCGCGACGTGGTGGTGCTCGGCACGGGCGACATCTCGAAAGCCCTGAAAGTTTCGGCGCACCGCTTCACGAAGAGCGCGCGCGAGAAGATCGAGTCGGCGGGCGGCGCGGTGACGGTGATCGAGAAACGCTCCGACGACAGCAGCGCGCCGCAGCAGTAACAACGACGGCCACAACCGCAGACGCTTGGCTTTGCGCCGGCACGTGCAGATGACGAAGAGCCAGAAGACGCAGAGAGCGTGTGCGCTGAAAGATTTTGGCGTCTGCCCTGCGTCTTTAGCGTTCTTGAGAAAGCCTCTCGGCGGTCGCTTCGGAGCGTCGGCGCGGGGTTAAAGTGAGCAAGTCGCGGGCGCACGTTTAAGCCGAGGCCGGTTGGTCGCCGCGGCGGTTCTGTTTTAAGCTAGCGTCCGGTCAGCCGTCAGTTCAAGTCTCTCGAAAGAAGCACTCTTATGGAAAAGTTTTTTGCCGCCCTACGCAACATGTTTCAGGTGCCCGACCTGCGCCGCCGCATCGGCTTCACGCTCGGGTTGCTTGCGATCTATCGCCTCGGCGCGCACGTCACCGCGCCCGGCATCAATAAAGATCAACTGGCGCGCGTCTGGGGCGACGTGGGCAATACCCTGCTCGGCGTGCTCGACCTCTTTTCCGGCGGCAACTTCCAGACCATCTCGGTCTTCGCGCTCGGCGTCACGCCCTACATCACCGCCTCGATCATCCTGCAACTGATGACGACCGTCTTCTCGCAGTTGAAGAAATTGCAGGAGGAGGGCGAAGCCGGGCGACAGAAGATCAACCAGTACACGCGCTACCTGACGGTGGTGCTCGCGGGCTTCCAGACCTCCATCGTCGCGCGCTGGCTGCAAGCCAACGGCGTCGGCGAGCCGGGCTTGGGCTTCCTCTTGACCACCATGATCACGCTCACGACCGGCACGATCTTCGTGATGTGGCTCGGCGAGCAGATCACGGAGCGCGGCATCGGCAACGGTATCTCGCTGCTGATCTTCGCGGGCATCGTCATCGGCCTGCCGAACGGCCTGGTGCAGGTGACGACGCGCCTGCGTAGCGGCGTCACGCTCGAAGTGATCGGCGTGCTCGCGCTCTGCGTCGCGCTCGTGCTGCTTATCGCCTTCATCGTCTTCGTCGAACAGGCGCGGCGCAAAGTGCCCATCAGCTACGCCAAGCGACACGTCGGGCGTCAACTCGTCGGCGGGCAGCAGACGGTGATGCCGCTCAAGATCAACATGGCGGGCGTCATCCCGGTCATCTTCGCGTCTTCGATGCTGGCCTTCCCGCAGACCATTTTGCTGTTCATCCAGTACGACCCGGCGAACCCCGAATCATGGCGCAGCCGCGTCCACCTGTTCTTCCAGTCGTTCCACGGCGGCGACCCCTATTACGAACTGTTCTTCCTGTCGCTCATCGTCATCTTCACCTTCTTCTACATCACGATCATCTTCAACGTGGAAGAGGTGGCCGACAATTTGCGCAAGCACGGGGGCTTCATCCCCGGCATCCGACCGGGGCGGAACACCGCGGAATTTTTGAACACGATCCTGACGCGCTTGACCACGGTCGGCGCGATCTACCTCGCGCTCGTCGCGCTCGTCCCGCAGATCATGTTGAGCGGCTTCAACGTCGGGCGGTTGCCCTTCGTCGGCGGGCGGATGGAAGAATTCTTCACCAGCACGCCGGGCTTGGGCTGGGTTCCGAGCGGCATGGGTTATAAATTCTACTTCGGCGGCACGTCGCTGCTGATCCTTGTCGGCGTCGCGATGGACACCGTGGCGCAGATCGAAGCACAACTCGTCATGCGCAACTACGAAGGTTTCCTCGGCTCGGGCGGCCGCCTGCGCGGGCGGAGAACGTAAAACGCAGAGGCTAGCGGTTAGAGATCAGTAAATGAAAGAAACTGATTTAACTAATCTCTGATCTCTGACTTCTGACCTCCAGCTTATGGCAAAGATAGTCGTCTTAATGGGCGCGCCGGGCGCGGGCAAGGGGACGCAGGCGCGTCTGCTGCAAGAGCGTCTCGGCCTGCCGCAGATTTCGACGGGCGACATGTTTCGCGAACTTGCCAAAGCAGAGACGCCGCTGGCCGCCGAAGTGCGCGCCGTGCAGGCTTCGGGCAAACTGGTCTCCGATGATCTCGTGATACGCATCGTCCACGAGCGGACGAATCGCGAAGACTGCAAGCGCGGCTACATCCTCGACGGCTTCCCGCGCACGACGGCGCAGGCCGCGATGCTGGAAAAACTGGCGGTCGAGCAGGGCAACAAGATCCACGCGATCCTCGTTGACGTGCCATTTGAACTTTTGGAACAACGCGCGACCGGCCGCCGCAGTTGTCCCGTTTGCGGCGAGATTTATAACATCTACTTCAAGCCGCCGCAGGTCGAAGGTTTCTGCGACCTGCACCCGGACGCGCCGCTCACGCACCGCGCCGACGACACGGCGGAGAAAATTCGCGTCCGGCTGGCGACCTACGAAGCGGAGACGCGCCCGCTGCTCGACTACTACGAGTCGTCGCACCGTCTCCAACGCGTGGACGGCACGCGCGCGCCGGAAGCGATTTACGCGGACATTGAAAAGATCGTGACGGGTGACAAGTGACGAGTGACAAGTTAAAACAAAAAACTCGTCTTTCGCTCGTCACTTGTCACTCGTCACTCGTCACTGCTTTATGATTATCGGGAAGTCGAAAAGGGAGTTGGAGAAGATGCGCGCGGCGGGGCGGCTGGCGGGGCTGGTGCGCGAGGAGTTGCGGCGCATGGCGCGCGCGGGCACGACCACGCTCGACCTCGACCGCGCCGCCGAGCGGATGATTCTCGAAGCGGGCGCGAAGCCCACGTTCAAGGGTTATCACGGCTTCCCCTATTCGATCTGCGCGTCGGTCAACGAACAGGTCGTCCACGGCTTCCCGTCGGACTACGTGCTCAAAGACGGCGACATCATCTCGATTGACGTAGGCGCGACGCTCGACGGCTTCGTCGGCGACACGGCGACCACCGTTCCCGTCGGGCAGGTCGGCGAGGACAAACTCCGCCTGATCCGCGTGGCGGAGGAGAGCCTGGAACGCGCCATCGAGCAGTGCCGCCACGGCAAGCATCTGGGCGACATCGGGTGGGCGGTGCAGGAATACGCCGAAGCGGAAGGCTACTCGCTCGTGCGCGACTATGGCGGCCACGGCATCGGCCGGAAGATGCACGAAGACCCGCACATCCCGAACTACGGGCGGCCGGGGACGGGCACGAAGATCAAGAACGGCTACGTCTTCGCCGTCGAGCCGATGCTCAACATGGGCACGCACCACACAAAGACGCTGGCCGACGGCTGGACGGTGGTGACGGTTGACGGGCGGCCGAGCGCGCACGTCGAACACACCATCGCCGTCACGGAAGAGGGGCCGCAGGTGTTTACGCGCGTGCCGGAAGAGATCGAGCGGCTGCAAGCGGCCGGGGCGGCTGTGGCGGCGCGGGTCTGATGCTGAGCGGGGGCGTCTCCGGCTTGGCATAAGGTCAATGCTGTGTTAATATCCGCAGTTTGCCGATACCGGCAATTTTAACTCTATCGGAAAGCGGGTCGGGTGGCGGAAAGATTGGGCTGGCCGCGTGTCGGTCGGGCTGCTTGCCCCCGGTTCAAGTCGAGGCCGGAAATTCCGGTGGAAAAGGTGGACGGGTTATGAAAGTAAGGGCTTCCGTTAAAAAGATGTGCGACAACTGCAAGGTCATCCACCGCAAAGGCGTGGTGCGCGTGATCTGCACAAATCCGAAGCACAAACAGCGTCAAGGCTAAAATCAATTTCAGATCTGAGATTTGAAGTCTCAGATTTTTTCAGAGTTGGAGAGAAGAAATGGCTCGTGTAGTTGGCGTCGATCTTCCGGTGAACAAGCGCGTCGAAGTCGGCCTTACATATATTTACGGCATCGGGCGTTCGCGCTCGAAGTCCATCCTGCAAGAGGCAGAGATAAATCTCGATACGCACGTGCGCGATCTGGACGAGGAGCAACTCGGCCGCATCCGCTCGATCATCGAGGGGCAGGGCGAGGTCGAAGGCGACTTGCGCAAGCGCGTGCAGATGGACATCAAGCGTCTGATGGACATCGGCGCGTATCGCGGGTTGCGTCACCGCCGCGGGCTTCCCGACCGCGGCCAGCGCACGCACACCAACGCGCGCACGCGCAAGGGGCCGCGCCGCGCCACCATCGCCAAGAAGAAAGCGCCCGGCAAGAAATAATATTGAGAGATCGGAGGCTAGAGGTCAGGGGTCAGCGCAGAGACGTTGGCCGCGACTGACCGCTAGCCTCTGACCTCTAACCTTTGAGGTTTTCATGGCAAAAGCAACAGCAGCAGGCGGGAAGAAAAAGACCTTTCGCAAGAAAGAGAAGAAGAACATTCCGAACGGGATCGCCTTCATCGCGGCGTCTTTCAACAACACGATGATCTCGATCACGGACTTGGAAGGCAACCTCGTCGCGCAGTCGTCTTCGGGCGCACGCGGCTTCCGCGGTTCGCGTAAAGGCACGCCGTTCGCGGCGCAGCAGGCTGCCTACGAGGCGGCGCAGAAGGCGAAGGACGCCGGGATGCAGCAGTGCGAAGTGCGCGTCAAGGGGCCGGGCGGCGGACGCGAGTCGGCCATCCGCGCGATCAACAACGCGGGCATCCGCGTGACCTCGATCCGCGACACGACGCCGATCCCGCACAACGGTTGCCGCCCGCCGAAGCGGCGCAGAGTTTAAGAAAGCAGTGACGAGTGACAAGTGACGGGTGACAAGTTAAAACGGCTTGTCTTTATCTCGTCACCTGTCACTCGTCACTTGTCACTGTGTTTGTACGACCTAAAGGATGAAGGGTCGCGGTCGCCCAGGGGGGCGCGTGCGGTCTGTAAACTTTTCCGTCTTAACCATTAGACTGGAGGCAGAAAGAAGTGGCTAGGTATAGAGGAGCGGTGTGCCGTTTGTGCCGCCGTGAAGGTGGAAAATTATTTTTGAAGGGCGACAAGTGCTACAAGCCTTCGTGCCCGATTGAAGCGCGCGGCACGCAGCCGCCCGGACAGCACGGCAACTCGCCGCGTCGTGGCAAAGCCCTCGCCGGCTATGGCCTGCAACTGCGCGAGAAGCAGAAAGTCAAACGCATCTACTTCGTGCTCGAAGGGCAGTTCCGCAACTACTTCGAGAAGGCCGCGCGCCAGAAGGGCATCACGGGCGCGAACCTGCTGATCCTCTTGGAGCGCAGGCTCGACAACGCCGTCTACCGCGCGGGCTTCTCCACGTCGCGGCGGCAGGCGCGCCAGTTGGTCAACCACGGCCACATCGAAGTGAACGGACGCAAAGTTGACATCCCCTCTTTTCAGGTGAAAGCCGGAGACGTGGTGACGGTGCGCGAAACGAGCCGCAAGAACACGCACATCGAAGGCGCGTGGCAGACGGCCGCCGGTCGTGGTCGCCCCTCGTGGCTCGCGCCCGCCGACGGCGCGGAGATGGGCGCGCGCGTGGCGAGCCTGCCGACGCGTGAAGATGTCGACCGTTCGATCAACGAGCAACTCATCGTCGAACTTTATAGCAAGTAACATCCGCGCGGGTGGCGGTGGCCGACTGTTTTCGCGCATGTCTCGCTAAGGGACATGCCGGGGCGGTGGTGGCCGCCGCCCTCGCGCACACAGGCTTTTAATAACAGCCAGAGGGTCAAAAAAAGTATGGCTATGGATCAAAATAATCTCTGGACAGGATTTCAAATGCCGCGCCGTCTGGCGGTCGAGAACGAGACGTTGACCGACCGCTACGGGCGCTTCTCCGCGCAGCCTTTCGAGCGCGGCTTCGGCACGACCATCGGCAACAGTTTGCGCCGTGCGCTGCTCTCGTCAATCGAAGGCGCGGCGATTACGGCGGTCAAGATCGAAGGCGTCGAGCACGAATTCTCTTCCATCCGCGGCGTCGTCGAGGACGCGACGGACGTGATCTTGAACCTCAAGCAGATTCCGATCAAACTGCACGGCGGCGAGGCCAAGACGCTCACCATCAGCAAGACGGGCGCGGGCGAAGTGCTCTCCGGCGACATCGAGACCGACGCCGACGTGGAAGTGCTCGACCCGAACGTCTACATCGCGACCGTCAGCGAAGGCGGCTCTCTGAACATCGAGATGCGTCTCAAGCGCGGGCGCGGCTATGTCCCCGCCGACCGCAACTTCGACGAAGACCTGTCGCTCGGTTACATCCCGGTTGACTCGGTTCACACGCCCGTCAAGAAGGTCAACTACACGGTCGAGGCCGCTAGGTTGGGTCAGAACACGGAGTTCGACAAACTGACGATTGACGTGTGGACAGACGGGAGCGTGAAGCCGGACGATGCCGTCGGCCTCGCGGCCAAGTTGATCAA
This sequence comes from Pyrinomonadaceae bacterium, assembly GCA_030838445.1. Taxonomy (GTDB): domain Bacteria; phylum Acidobacteriota; class Blastocatellia; order Pyrinomonadales; family Pyrinomonadaceae; genus JAIVJZ01. The sequence continues at coordinate 6,631 of JAUZFQ010000190.1, forward strand.
GGATCACATGGCGATCTTCATCAACTTCGAGGAGGACACGGACGAGTTCGCCTACACGGGCATCGAGCGTCCGCCGCTGCCGCGCAACGACCAGCTTGATCGTTCGGTTGACGAACTCGAACTGTCGGTGCGTTCCTACAACTGTCTGAAGAACGCCAACATCAAGAGCATCCGCGATCTCGTCCAACGGAGCGAGCGCGAGATGCTGGCGACGAAGAACTTCGGCAAGAAATCGCTGAACGAAATCAAGGACATCCTGCACGGGATGGGCTTGGACTTCGGCATGGAGTTTGACGAACAGGGCAACCCGATTCCGGGCACCGGCGGGCGCGACTCCGACATCAGCGACTTCGCCGACGAAGACGACGATCTTTAAAAATCAGTGACAAGTGGCGAGTGACAAGTGGCAAGTTAAAGCAAAGAAACTTGTCTTCAACCTGTCACCCGTCACCTGTCACTTGTCACTTTAAGAAAAAGCTATGCGACATTTGAAAGCACATCGCAAACTGGGGCGGACGACCGAGCACCGCCTCTCCCTGTTGCGCAACCTCGCGACTTCTTTGATCAACGCGCGCAACGAGCGCGTCGTCACCACGCTGCCGAAGGCGAAGGAACTGCGCCCGTTCATCGAGCGCGTCATCACGCTGTCGCGCAAGGCGCAGACCTTGAGCGGCGACGACGCGGCGGTGCAGGCCGTTCACCTGCGCCGTCAGGCCGCGACCTTCTTCCACACGGGCAACCGCCAGCAGAAGAGCGAGACGGGTCGCCGCGGCGCGGTGCGCCCGGTGCGCACGGCCGGTGTGGCCGCCGTCAAACGCCTCTTCGACGAACTCGGCGAGCGTTACAAGGATCGTCCGGGCGGTTACACGCGCATCATCAAGTTGGGTCGGCGCGACGGCGACAACGCCGAACTCGCCATCATCGAACTCGTCGGCAGCCCGCGCGAAATCGAGGCCGCGAAGCAGACCGAGAAGCGCGCCAAGTCCGTCACGTCGGACAAGCGTAAGTCGGCGCGTGCGTCGAAGTCGGGCGAGGCCGAGGGCGGTCGTCGCGGCGGCAAGAAGGCCGACAAGACTTTCGAGAAGGAAGAGACGACCGCGGCGCGCGGGAAGACCGGCGGCACGGAAGTGAAAGACGCGGACAAAGCGGGCAGTGGCGGACGCCGTTCGAAGAAGACCGAGTCAACGGCCGCCGAGCAAGACACGGATAATTAGAGTTAGAGCCGGGCGGGGCGCGCTCGCGTGAGAAGCGGAGCGCGCCCTTTGTCTAGCCGACCGCCAGCCCCTAGCCCCCGCGTGCGCAGGTTGACCTGAGCCGTCAGCGGGACGGGGCTTTGATTTTGCTCTACCAACGCCGAGCAGGAGAGACCGCTTGGAAACTCAAGCAGCGCGGAGGTGTAACCGAACATGAGCGACGAACAGAGACCCGAAGAACCCGCAGGCGGCGACCAGCCGAGCGACAGCGGCAGCACGCGCCAGCAGCAGTCGGCCGATGCGCGCCGTGGTGGCGGCAGCAGTAGCAGTACCGGCACAGGCGGAAGTAGTGGTGGCGGCAACCTCGGCGGCGCTGGGCGTCATCGCGGCGAGCGTCGTGGGCGTCATCGCGGCGAGCGCGACAGTCAACCGTCGCCGCGCCGTACTACCGAGACTTCGATCAACATGGACGAGTTGCGCGAGTTGGCCGACTTGATCGCCGCGCAGGGCTTCACCGAGTTTGAGTTGGAGAAGGAGGGCTTCCGCCTTCGCCTCAGCCGCAACACTTACCCGCAGGCTGCGCCGGGCACGACGGGCGGCTCGGTCATCCCGTTCCCCGCGCCGTCTGCCACTTCCGCGCCGCCGACGGCCGCCGCTCCGAGCGCTGCGTCGAGTGCGTCCGCCGCGACGACGCCCGTCGCTCCCGCGCTGGCCGCGGCCGACGCTGCCGAAGACCTGTTCAAAATCCCTTCGCCCATCGTCGGCACGTTCTACCGCGCACCCTCGCCGACCTCCGATGTGTTCGTCAAACAGGGCAGCCGCGTCGAACCGGAGACGGTCGTCTGCATCATCGAGGCGATGAAGTTGATGAACGAGATACAGGCCGAAGTCAGCGGCACGGTTGAAAAAATTTACGTCGAGAACGGCCAGCCCGTCGAATACGGGCAGGCGTTGTTCGGAATCAGGAAGTGAGAGAACAGTGACAAGTAACAAGTGACGAGTGACAAGTTGAAAACAAAAAACTTGTCCTTGCCCGTCACTCGTCACTCGTCACTTGTCACTTTTCTTATGGCAATTGCCCCGCGCAAATTTCGGAAGATACTGATCGCGAACCGCGGCGAGATCGCGTGCCGGATTATCTGGGCGTGCAAGGAGATGGGCATTCAGACCGTCACCGTGCATTCAGAAGCGGATCGCGATTCGCTCCACGTGCGTTTCGCGGATCAGTCCATCTGCATCGGCGCGGCTCCTTCGGCGCAGAGTTATTTGAACATCCCCGCCGTCATCAGCGCGGCGGAGATCACGAACGTTGACGCGATCCATCCCGGCTACGGCTTCCTCGCCGAATCGTCCTACTTCGCGGAGATTTGCGAGGCGTGCAACATCAAGTTCATCGGGCCGCGCTCGTCCGTCATCAAGCTGATGGGCGACAAGGTGGAGGCGCGGCGCGCGATGAAAGAGGCGGGCGTGCCGATTTTGCCGGGCAGCCCCGATCCGTTGGAGACCGAGGAAGAGGCCATCAGGCTCGCACGCGAGATCGGCTTTCCGGTCATCATCAAGGCGGCGGCGGGCGGCGGCGGGCGCGGCATGCGCATCGTGCGCACCGAAGCGGAACTCGGTCAGGCGTTGGAGACGGCCTCGAACGAAGCTCTCTCCGCGTTCAAGAACGGCGACGTGTACATCGAACGCTACGTCGAGCGGCCGCGCCACGTCGAGATACAGGTGATGGCCGACGAGTTCGGCAACTGCGTCCACCTCGGCGAGCGCGATTGCTCGGTGCAGCGCCGCCACCAGAAATTGATCGAAGAAGCGCCGTCGCCCGCGCTCTCGCGCGAGTTGCGTGAAAAGATGGGGCGGGTCGCTGTCGAAGCCTGCAAGCGCGTCGGCTACTCGAACGCGGGCACGGTCGAGTTTCTGCTCGACGAAGACGGGAGTTTCTACTTCATGGAGATGAACACGCGCGTGCAGGTGGAGCATCCCGTGACGGAGATGATCACGCTGGCCGACATCGTGCGCAACCAGATTCGCGTCGCCGAGGGCGAGGAACTGGCCTTCAAACAGGAGGACGTGATCTTCGCCGGGCACTCTATCGAGTGCCGCATCAACGCGGAAGACCCGGAGAAGTTCACTCCTTCGCCGGGGCTGATCACCGCCTGCAACATACCGGGCGGCCCCGGCGTGCGCGTGGACACGGCCATCTATCCCGGCTACTTCGTGCCGCCCTATTACGATTCGCTGATCGCGAAACTGATCGTCCACGCGCGCACGCGCGACCTGGCGATTGCGCGCATGCGCCGCGCGCTCGAATCAATGGTGATCGAGGGCATCAAGACGACGATCCCGCTGCACCTGAAGATCATGGATGACGCGCAGTTTCAGTCGGGCGACTTTTCGACCAAGTTTCTGGAAGAGTTTTTTGAGCGACAGAGCGGCGCGGGCGGCGTGAGAATCGCCAACGCCTGAAGCCGTCGCGCTAGAGGGCTTCACGGCGCGTTGACCGGCCGGAAACGAGCCTTTATAATGAACGACTTTCCCGCAAGGGATTTTCGCGTCTGAGGAGAGTAGAGAGATGTCTTACGCAATTATCAGATCGGGCGGCAAGCAATTCCGCGTCGCGGAAGGCGAGACGGTGCGCCTGCCTTCGTTGAACGAAGAGGCGGGGAAGAGCGTGGAGTTCGACGTGCTCGTCGTCGGCGGCGACAACGAGACGCGCGTCGGCTCGCCCATGGTTGACGGCGCGCGCGTGGCGGGCACTATCGTCGAGCACGGGCGCGGCGACAAGATCATCGTCTTCAAGAAGAAGCGCCGCAAGCAGTACAAGCGCACGCAAGGCCACCGGCAAAATTACACGGCGGTCAAGATTGATTCGATTGGATAACGCTGTGCGCTGTCCCTAGTCAGTTGTCCGTTGTTCGCTCATTCAGCTTAGAAGTTATTTTCGAGCGGCAACTCGACAAGCACAAACAACTGACGACGGGCAACGGACAACTGACAGTTTTCGAGGTTGAGTTATGGCACATAAAAAGGGAGTCGGCAGTTCGCGTAACGGCCGCGATTCGCACTCGCAGCGGCTGGGGCTGAAAAAGTTCGGCGGCGAGCGTGTGCTCGGCGGCAACATTCTGGCGCGCCAGCGCGGCACGAAATGGAAGCCGGGCAAGAACGTTGGGCGCGGCAAAGACGACACGTTGTTTGCCTTGATTGACGGCATCGTCAAGTTTGAGGACAAGGGGCGGCAGGGCAAGTTCATCAGCGTCTATGCCGCGGAGGCTGCCGCGAACGCCGCCGCAGCGCCGGAGGCGGTCGCCGCCTAGCCGACGAGGAGTCATTCAACAGTTACTTTGCGACGCCCGCGCCTGCTCGAACGAACCAGCAAGCGTAGGCGTCGCTTCGATTTTTGATTGCGGGGTGTGGCTTAAAGAGCAACTGCTTTCGTCTTTAACTCGCAATCCGAAATCCACATTCCGCATTCGTCAACATGTTTATTGATCGAGTCAAAATTCGCGTGAAGGGCGGGCACGGCGGCAACGGCGTGACGGCCTTCCGCCGCGAGAAGTTTGTGCCGCGCGGCGGGCCTTCGGGCGGCGAGGGCGGCAAGGGCGGCGACGTGTGGCTGGTGGCCGACACGGGCGTCAACACGCTGCTGCACCTGCGCTACAACCCCGAACACAGCGCGGATCGCGGGCGACACGGCGAAGGCTCGAACCGTTCGGGGCGCGAGGGCGAGGACGTGTTGGTGCGCGTCCCCGTCGGGACGCAGGTCTACGACGCGGAGACGGGCGACCTGATGTGCGATCTGGCGGAAGAGGGGCAGCGCTGGCTGGCGGCCAAAGGCGGGCGCGGCGGATTCGGCAACTCGCACTTCGCGACCTCGACCAACCGCGCGCCGCGCTACCATCAAGAGGGTGACCCCGGCGAAGAGCACGAGTTTCAACTCGAACTGAAACTCTTGGCCGACGTCGGCCTCGTCGGCTTCCCGAACGCGGGCAAGTCAACGTTCATCTCGACCGTCTCGGCCGCCCGGCCGAAGATCGCCGACTACCCTTTCACCACGCTCGAACCGCACCTCGGCGTGGTTGACCTCGGCGACTTCCGCACGTTCGTCATCGCCGACATCCCCGGTTTGATCGAGGGCGCGCACGAAGGCGCGGGCTTGGGCGACCGCTTCCTGCGCCACGTCGAGCGGACGAAGCTGTTGCTGCATCTCGTGGACGTTTCTTCCGCTTCGGGTCGCGACGCCGTGGGCGACTACGAGGCGATCAACCGCGAGTTGCGCGCCTACGATCCGCAACTCGCCGAACGCCCGCAGATCGTCGTGGCGACGAAACTCGACGCGCTCGACGAGCCGGAACGCGTGGAGAGTTTGCGCCGACGTGCGACCGAGGACGGGCGGGAGTTTTACGAAATTTCTTCGGTGACGAATACGGGCGTGCGCGAACTCGTCTATGCCCTCTCGCAGGCGCTCGACACCATGCGCGAGCGAGACGCGGCGACGAAGGCCGAGGCAACGCGTGAGCACGCGGACACCGCAGCGCCGAGCGGAAACGTCGCGTCCGGCACGTTGACGGCGGGGACGACGCGGGAGTGAGTTGATGGATGCGCCGCGCCGGAGCAGTACGAACGCACGCATCGCGCTTTACGGCGGCACGTTCGATCCAGTGCATGACGGGCACGTGGCGGTGGCGCGCGAGTTGTTGAAGTTGTTCGCGCTCGACGAAGTTCTTTTCATCCCGGCGCACATCGCGCCGCACAAACGCCGGAACGTTCCGCCCGCGTCGCCCCTGCATCGTTACGCGATGCTCGCGCTGGCGACGCAAGGCGAGCCGCGCATCCGCGTCTCGACCATCGAACTCGACGAGCCGGAAAAGCCGTACACGGTGGAGACGATTGCGCGGCTCAAAGCGGCGACGCCGGGCGCGCACTTTCTGTTCGTGATGGGCGCGGATTCGTGGGAGGAGATCACGACGTGGCGCGAGTGGGAACGCTTGCTATCACTCGTCTCGCACGTCGTCGTCACGCGGCCGGGTTACGAACTTTCGACGGAGCACGTCACGTTGGAAGCGCGCGGCCGGATAGTTGATTTGAGACAGCCGGACGCGCCGGGAGACGTGGGCGCGATTGAAGTGACGGGCGAGCCGAAAATTTATTTCACCGACGCGGTGAAAATGGAGATCGCGTCGAGCGACATTCGTCGCGCCGTGCGCGAGGCGGGCGAGGGACAAGCGGGAAGCATTAGAGTGCCGCAGCCTGTGGCGGAGTACATCAAAAAATACAGGCTCTACAGAGAGGCGCATGAAACAGAACGACACGACGCCGGAAGAGGGCGCGCTCACGACTAAGAAGCGCGCCGCATTGAAGAAAGAGACTGACGCCGCCGCAGCCGCGACCGCGCCGCAGGGCGAACCGGACGCTGCCGCGGCAGTTGCCGCCGTCGCCAAGCCGGCGGGCGACGAAGGCTTAGACCCGCGCATCGAGAGCGCGCTCCGCGCGGCGAGCGACAAGAAGGCGCACGATCTGGTCGTGCTCGACCTGCGTCCCATCGCCACCTTCACCGATTACTTCATGATCGCGAGCGGCACGAACGCGCGTCAGGTGCAGGCCATCGCCGACGAGATCACGGAGCGGCTGAAGCGCGAGGGCACGCGCGCCGAACGCATCGAAGGCCACAAGACGGCCGAGTGGGTGCTGGTTGATTACGGCGATTTCATCGTCCACATTTTTGAAGACAAGGCGCGCCGCTTCTACGACCTCGAAAGGCTGTGGCGCGAAGGCCGCCGCGTCCCTCTGCCCGCCGACTTGCAGGCCGACGCGGGTGCTGCAAGACAAGAAGGCGCGGGCAGTAGTAGTAGTTCTTTGAGCGACGAGTCGTGATCGAACTGGTGGCGCACTCGGAGGCGATGCGCGAGGCCGTGCGTCTCGCGGGTCGCGTCGCGACGACGGACGCCAACGTCCTCGTCACGGGCGAGTCGGGCGCGGGCAAAGACGCGCTCGCGCTCTACATCCACCGGGAGTCGAAGCGCGCCGCCGGGTCGTTCGTCAAGATTGATTGCGCCGCGCTGCCCGCGGAGTTGTTGGAGGCCGAGTTGTTCGGCTACGAGCGCGGGGCGTTCACGGGCGCGCAGGAGTCGAAGCCGGGGCGACTCGAAGCGGCGCACAAGGGAACGCTCGTCCTGGACGAAATCGCGCACCTCTCGACGGACGCGCAGGCGAAACTGTTGCGCGTCATCGAGCGGCGCGAGTTCGAGCGTTTGGGGGGCAGGCGCACGGTGAAAGTTGATGCGCGACTGATCGCGTTGACGAACGTCGATCTCGACGAGGCCGTCAGGCGTCGGGCGTTTCGCCCGGACTTGTTCTACCGGCTGAACGTCGTCCGCATACACGTTCCCCCTCTGCGCGAACGGCGCGAGGACATCGGTAAGTTGGCGCGCGGATTTTTGAAAACTTACGCGGCGAAGCACGGGCGGCGTGCTCTGAGAATCGAGCCGTCCGCGCTTCAAATGCTTGAAACTTACGACTTCCCCGGCAACGTCAGGGAACTGGCGCACGTCTTAGAGCGTGCCGTCATCGTGGCCGACGGCGAACGCGTCGAAGTCGAGCACCTGCCGGAGTCGGTGCGCGCGGCGGCGTCGCTGCAAAGAAGGCGCGAGGCGCGCATGACGCTCGCCGAACTCGAAGCCGCCTACATCGCCGAGACGCTCGTCGCCGCGCGCGGCAACAAATCCGAGGCCGCGCGCCTGCTCGGCATCAGCCGCAAGAATCTCTACGAGAAACTGGCGCGGCAGAAGGGAAACGACGTAGGGTGAAGGGGAAGCCGTCCGTGGTCAGTCGTCCGGTGTCAGTTGCGTGTGATCATCACAAGAGTTGCTAAAGACGGTCTTGAACAACTGACCACGGACAACTGACCACGGACAAAGAACGGTCTCTCATTCATCGTCCCGCTCATGCGTATTCGTTTCATTTGGGTGGGCAAGACGAAGAACGAGCATGTGCGTGCGCTCGTCGGCGATTACTTGCAAAGGCTGGGGCGGTTCGTTCGTTGTGAAGTGACGGAACTGCGCGAGAGCGCGAGCGGGGACGAGCGGGGCGTCGTCGAGGAAGAGAGCAAGCGGATCGCCTCAGCGCTCGCCGCGCGCGCCGAGGGCGTGACGGTGCTGCTGGATGTCGAGGGGCGCGCGTCTTGGAGTTCGCCGGAGTTGGCGGCGCAGGTTGAGCGCTGGCAGTTGGAAGGGAAGAAGGAGATCGCGTTCGTCGTCGGCGGGCATCTAGGGGTCGCGGCGGAGTTGAAAGCAAAGGCGGACGTGCGCTGGTCTCTGTCGCGGCTGACGCTGACGCACGAGATGGCTCGCGTCGTGTTGGTCGAACAGCTTTATCGCGCGTACACGATCATGCACGGGCTGCCGTACCAGAAATAAGCGCGGCGGCTGAAACATTTGGGGCGCGCACGCGTTTTATTCGGAATCAAGACGGGCAGAACAAGTAGGGTTTAGGAGAGGGGCATAAAATATGGATAAGCGTAAATTGAAATCATACCGGGATCGTTTACTGGAACGGCGCGAGGCTTTGTTCCGGCAGGTGACGGAGGCGGAGATGTCGAGCCGCGAGCGCGACCTCGAAGCCACGCAAGACCCCGCCGACATGGCCGCCAACGCCTACACGAAGGAACTGTTGATCTCGATGTCGGCCAACGACCGCCGCCTGCTCGCGTTGATTGACGAGGCGTTGCATCGCATCGAAACGGGCGGCTTCGGCGAGTGTGTCAACTGCGGCGAGCCGGTGCAGGAGAAACGTCTGGAAGCCGTGCCGTGGGCGCGCTTCTGTCTCAAGTGTCAGGATTTGCAGGAGCGCGGGCTGTTGAATCCGGAAGAAGAATAGCAGCGCGCCACAGTCTTTAGTCATTGAAACGACGACAGCCCTTCGATTCGGAAAGTCCGGGTCGGAGGGCTGCTGTCGTTTTTGCTCGCACGAACGACGGAGAGACGGGTAAACTGACGTTGATGTGGCTCGGACGACAACTCGACGCGCTCTACGACGCGACGCTCGCGCTCGTCTACCCGATGCGATGCGCGGCGTGCGGCGCGGCGGGCGTGGAGGCACGCGCGGACGCGCCCGCGTGCGCGGCGTGCTGGCGCGCGACGACCGTCTTCACGGGCGACGAGACTTGCTGCTGGAAGTGCGGCGCGCAGGCCGTGGGCGATGTGACGCCGGAGAAGAGAATGGACGTGCGCTGTCGTCGCTGCGACGCGGCCGCGTTCACGGCGGCGCGCTCGGTCGGGAAATACGAAGGAGCGTTGCGTGCGGCGATTCTTACATTGAAGCACGAGCCGCACGTGTCGGCGCGGCTGGGGCGTTTGCTCTGCGACGCCGCGCGGCGGTCGCCGCTCGACGCGGCCACGCGCATCGTGCCCGTCCCGCTCCACGCCGAGCGCGAACGCGAGCGCGGCTTCAATCAGGCGACGCTACTCGCGCGCACGCTGGCGTCGCTCTCCAATTTGCCGCTCGACGAATGGAGCGTCGCGCGCACCCTGCACACGGCGCTTCACCGTGCCGGGATGGACGCGCGGGCGCGGCGTGAGACGGTTGAGCATGCGTTTCGCGTCGAACGCCCGCGTCTCGTCGAGGGCGAGCGCATCCTGCTCGTTGACGACGTGTTCACGACGGGCGCAACCGTCTCCGCGTGCGCGCAGGCGCTCAAAGACGCGGGCGCGTCGGAAGTGTTCGTGTTAACGGTGGCGCGCGCCTGAATGAGGGGGCAGAGGTCAGCGGTTAGATGTCAGTCAAAACAAGAACTGTTTTTAACTGATCTCTAACTCTAACCTTTAACCACTGACCTCTAACCTCCGACCTCTGCTTTTGCCCTCTAGCCTCCGACCTCTGTATGATGTCCCTATGAGAGACCTTTACCCGGAGATTGAACCTTACGATCAAGGCATGCTGCCGGTGTCGCCGGTGCACACGCTTTACTACGAGCAGAGCGGCAACCCCGAAGGCGTGCCCGTCGTCTTCCTGCACGGCGGCCCCGGCGGCGGCACCGTCCCCGACTACCGTCGCTTCTTCGACCCGGAGGCTTACCGCATCGTGCTCTTCGACCAGCGCGGTTCGGGCAAGAGCACGCCGCACGCGAATCTGGAAGACAACACGACGTGGCGCTTGGTCGCCGACATCGAACAAATTCGCGAACACTTGAGGGTAGAGAGTTGGGTCGTGTTCGGCGGTTCGTGGGGCAGCACGCTCGCGCTCGCCTACGCGCAGACGCACCCAACGCGCACGCGCGCGCTGGTCTTGCGCGGCATCTTCCTCTGTCGCCCGAAAGAGATTCGCTGGTTCTATCAAGAGGGCGCGAGCGCGATCTACCCGGACGCGTGGGAGCACTACGTCAAAGTCATCCCCGAAGCGGAGCGCGCGGACATGCTCGGCGCGTTTCACCGTCGCCTGACCAGCGACGACGAGGCCGTCAGACTCGAAGCCGCGCGCGCGTGGAGCGTGTGGGAGGGCAGCACGTCGAAACTCTACCCGGACGAAGACTTCATCGAGCACTTCGGCGACCCGCAGTTCGCGCTCGCCTTCGCGCGCATCGAGTGTCACTACTTCATGAACAACGCTTTCTTCGACACCGACAACTACCTGATCGAAAACGTTGGGAAGATTCGCCACATACCGGCGGTCATCGTGCAGGGGCGTTACGACGTGGTGTGCCCGCTGATGAGCGCGTGGGAACTACACCGCGCGTGGCCGGAGGCCGACCTGCGGATCATCCCCGACGCCGGCCACTCCGCCCTCGAACCCGGCACGCGCAGCGCGCTCGTCGAAGCCACGGACAGATTTAGAACAGTGACGGGTGACAAGTGACGAGTGACGAGTTAGGAAAAACAGGCGGTTTTAACTTGTCACTTGTCACTCGTCACCCGCCACTGTTTTTACCACTTGTCACCCGTCAATCTGCCTAGTACTATCTGCAAGCAGTATGAACGGACGGGTTTTAGTCCTAAACGCATCATTCGAGCCGATCAACGTGTGTACGGAACGGCGCGCG
>JAUZFQ010000220.1 GCA_030838445.1 Pyrinomonadaceae bacterium
GTTTCCTCGAAGGCGATCCGGATCGCCCGCTCGTCGTCGGCGCGGTCTACAACGCGCAACAGGTCGTGCCCTACACGCTGCCCGACGAGCAGACCAAGAGCACCATCAAGAGCAACTCTTCCAAGGGCGGGCAGGGCTTCAACGAAATTCGTTTCGAGGACAAGGCCGACTCCGAAGAGATGTACTTCCACGCGCAGAAGGATCAACTGATCGAAGTCCTCAACGACCGGACAAAAAAGATCGGCCGCAACGAGACGGACACGATCAAAGGCACACGCCAGCAGACCGTCACCGGCGACGAGACGCACACGGACGAGGCGAACTTCACGCACAAGGTGACGGGCGACTACAAGCTCACCGTGTCGGGCAGCCTGACCATTGACGTGACGGGTTCAATCACGGTGAAGTCCGCCGCCTCGATCACCCAGCAGGCGCAAATGTCCATCACCAACAAGGCGGGCACGTCTCTGAGCAACACCGCCGGCACGTCTCTGACCAACGAGGCACAGGCCGCCATCACCAACAAGGGCAACGCGTCGAACACGGTCGAGAGCAGCGGCATCACGACGATCAAAGGCGCGCTGGTGAAGATCAACTAAAGAGTACGACGCGCCCGTAAGCGGGGCGCGCGTGCGGGGAGGCGACGGCGATGCCGGAGAGTGAGAAGCGCACGGAGTATCACGACAACGGGCAGGTGAAGGAAAGCTGCGTGCTGACGGACGGCCAACTCGACGGCGAGGTCGTCACCTACACGGAGGCGGGGAGCGTCAAGCAGCGCGCGGAGTTCAAGGCGGGCAAGTTGGACGGCGACACCCTCATCTACGACGAGCAGGGGTTGGTCGCGCAGCAAGTGGGTTTCAAGGACGGACTCCTCGACGGCCAGTTGAGCCTCTACGCGGAGGGCAAGATTCAGGTCGCGATGTCGAACAAGGAAGGGCAGCAGGAGGGCGAGTCTCTCACTTACGACGAGAACGGGACGGTGAGCCAGCGTTCGCAGTACAAGGGCGGAAAGTTGGACGGCAAAAGCACTTCGTATGACGCGTCGGGGACGGTCGTCAAAGAGTCGCAGTTTCGGGAAGGCAAACTCGAAGGCACGACGGTCGCCTATTATCCGAACGGCAAAGTTCAGACGACGATGGAGTTCAAGGCGAACAAACTGGACGGTGAGATGGTGAGTTATTCGCCGGAGGGCGAAGTCGTGTCGCGAATTTTTTACAAAGAGGGAAAGCCCGCGCCCGCGCCGCCGTCGCAGCCGCAGCAGACTCCGCCGCCGACGCAAACCCGACCCCGTTGAACGCGAGCGCGGTGGCGAAAGGATGGACTCTGAATTATGGGAATGCAGGTATGTCTGGGGGCGACGCTCCAATGCAGTTTCGGTGTAGCTCCGAGTTCGCTCGTGGTGCTGCCGCAGAACCGCGTGCTGACCGCCGTGCCCGACGCGAACATCATGGACAACAAGCCGATGGTGAACATACTGCCCTTCGGCATGTGCAGTTCGCCGTCGAACCCGACCGTGATCGCCGCGACGGCCGCCGCGCTCGGCGTGCTGACGCCGATGCCGTGCGTGCCCGTCACGCCCGCCCCGTGGGTTCCCGGTTCGCCCACCGTCCTCATCGCCAACATGCCCGCGCTCAACAACACTTCCAAACTCATGTGCGTGTGGGGGGGCGTGATCCAGATCGTCGCGCCGGGGGAGACCACCGTGATGATCCCCTAGCGTCAAACTTCCGTGTGGGAGGAGCGGGCGGGTGCTTTGAGTGAGAGCATTACCCGCTGCGTCCGTTGCCCGGCGACGCGGCGGAAGAAGTGGCGCGACGCGTTTCACCTCGAAAGGGAAGCGCGTCGTGAGGAGTTAACTTATGACTTACGATTTCTCGTTCGATAAGAAGACCATCTCTCTGCTGTTGGGCGGCCTCGCGTTCGTGGGGGTGATGCTCTTCATCGCCGGTCTGCTCGTCGGCGCGAGTTGGACGCCGGAGAAGCCTGCTGCTGCTCCGGCCACACTCGCTGGCGGTCAGCCCGCCGCCGTCGTAACGTCGCCTGCCCCGGCGCAAACGACCGCGCCGCTCCCGAATGATCCCGCCCTCAAAGTCGAAACATCCAAACAGGACACGGCCGCATCCGGCGGCGCGGCGGACGCGCCCGGCGCAGCGCCCACGGTTGCCAAGCAGGCACACAATGCAGCAGGGGCAGGGGCGGCCGGGAGCACGGCGGCGGGCGCATCCGGCGCGGGCGCGCCGCCCCCCGGCAACGCCGACGACGTGAGGCTCATACAGGAAGCGCAGCCTTCCGGCGCGGCGGTCGGCGACGGCTCGGAGCAGCAGGCATACTCCGTGCAGGTGGACGTGTTCGCGGATAAGAACGAGGCCACCCAACTTCTCCGGCACTTACAGAACAAGGGCTACGCGCCGGTCATCTTCGAGGCCAGCGACGAAGATCGCAAGATGAAGTACGCCGTCAGGGTCGGGGTTTACTCGAACAAGGCGGCGGCCGACCAGTTGGCCGCGACCATCGCGAGGCAGGAAAACAGGAAGACGGTCGTCGTGCGCCCGCTGGGATCGCTCTAGCGTCGCTCTAGTGTCGCTCCGGCGGCGACGATTTTTTTGCGCCGCGCGGGCAGGATCGGCGTAGTCATTCTCCGGCAAGGGATGTTAGACTGTCCGAGTCTAACGTGAACTTCTCGAAGTTCCTCGCCTCTCAAAACTATCAACTGATTGCTGCTGCAAGGCCGCAGGGAGAGTGTCAGTGATGAACAAACCATCGCAGCTTCCCCGACAAACATCTGCCCGCCAAACCACGGCGCAAGGGTCTGCCCGAAACGGCGGCGTCCGCCCGACTGTGCTGCAAGCGAAGCCGGGCGCGTCACGGCCGGAGCGCGCGGCGCGCGTGAATGTTCGCACCCCGAACGCGCCGCCCGCGTACCGCCCGCAGCCGACGGCGCAGGCCGCGCAGGCGAAGCTGCACGTCGCCGCGCCTCAACCGGCGCGCGCGGCGGCGGCGCGAAACGCCTCCGGCATCATTCAGGCGAACATCATCGGCGGGACGCAAGCCCTACAGGCGCGCCTCTCCCTCCTGTGCGCGCACGCCCAACCGCCGAACACGCACGCACGCTCGACGGCGCAACGCAAAGCCGGGGCGAACGCGACGCCCGCGCCGCGCCAGTCGCAGCAGCAGCCCGTCAAACTCCAGACCATCCAGCGCAAGAGCGGGCAGGGCGTTGATGCGTTTCAAGTGCCGTTGCAGGCCAAGAGCGGCGGCCAGCCGATCCCGGATCAAGTCCGCGCCAAGATGGAGGCGGCCTTCGGCACGGACTTCTCCGACGTGCGTATCCACGTCGGGCAAGAAGCGTCTTCCATCGGGGCTATCGCTTACACGTGGGGCACGAACATCCACTTCGCGCCCGGCCAGTACAGCCCGCACACGATTCAGGGGCAGAAGTTGTTGGGGCATGAGTTGTGGCACGTCGTCCAGCAGAAGTCGGGGCGCGTGAACAACCCGTTCGGTACGGGCGTGGCCGTCGTGCAGGATCACGCGCTCGAAGCCGAAGCCGACCGCATGGGCGTCAAGGCGGCGATGACCGCGCTGGTACAGAGGCCGGACGACAAACGGTAAAGGAGACTAAAAACATGCCTACCCCCAAGAACCTCTTCTCTCAAGGGCGCGGCGTGCAGCCCACGCTCAACCAGCGACCCGTCAATCCGCAACAACACATGCCGGGCGTCGCGCAGCCGAAGGTCGCGCAGTCTAAGGTCGCGCAACCGAAGGTGGCTGCCGTGTCGCCGCACATGAGCAAGCAGCCCGTCGCGCCTCCCGTGTACCGGCCGCAGCCTGTGCCGAAGGCGGTGCAGTCCAAAGCGGCTAACGCCGCTCCGACTCAAAGCCACGCCGGAGTCCCTGTCGTGAGCCGCCAGCAAACCGCGCCCGCCGTGTTGCAACCGAAGGCGGGTGCGTCCAAGTCGTCGGTCGTTCAGCTTAAGTGCAAGAAGTGCCAGTACACTAAGGGGCATTCTGACGAGTGCCCCAACAATCCGAAGAATAAAGTAGCCACCACACCCACGCCGCGAACTTTCACCGGGAATCTGGGGGTCTCGCACCCGCAACACGGTACGAA
This sequence comes from Pyrinomonadaceae bacterium, assembly GCA_030838445.1. GTDB lineage: Bacteria > Acidobacteriota > Blastocatellia > Pyrinomonadales > Pyrinomonadaceae > JAIVJZ01. The sequence continues at coordinate 4,112 of JAUZFQ010000220.1, forward strand.
CACGCTCCCGACGAAGAAACTCGGAAGTAAGGACGCTAAGAGACGACGGAGATTAGCAGCCACCGTCAGCAATTCGATCACCGGCGGCAGCTAAAGCTATCGGGTCGAGTCGGCCTTGCTGTAGAGAGTGTCGTGTGCCGCTCCGTTTTGGCGCAGGAGACTGTGGAGTGAGTTTGTGTTGACTGCGCTTGGCACAAAGAACCTGGCGACCGTTACAAGAGTCAAAAGATTATGATTCCAAGAAAGAACCCGCTCCTGCGCGGCGGGTATGGTGCGAAGCCTCCGGCTGCCCGGACACACGGCCATCCGCAACCACAGAAGCCGGGTCTTGTGCAGCCACAGATGCAGTCAAAGATGCCGCCAAAGATAGTGTCGGCTTCGCCGATGATGAACAGGCCGCCCGTGTCTCACCCTCAACCCGCGCCAAAGACAGTGCAGCCCAAAATGGCTATTGCCGCGCAGACGCGGAAGCCACCCGTTGCTCCGCCAGTCCAACGCCCACAGGCCGCGCCGAAAGTCTTGCAGAGAAAAACGGCGGGCGGTCAGCCGTCACAGGTAAACAGATCGTCACGCCAGCCGTTTGCGCCTCCGGTCAATCGTCCCGAAGCAAGAAATTTAGTGCAGCCCAAAATGGCCGCGTCGGCGCAGGCGTCTAAACCGGCAGCGGGCGTGACGGCACAGGCGTCCAAACCTACTGTCACTGCGAAGGTCAACCGCCCGCAGGCCGCGCCCGTCTATCGCCCGCAGGCCGCGCCGAAGGTCTTGCAGACGAAGGCGAGAGGCGGCCACCAGCCGACGCACGCGGCGCAACCGCCACGCCCGTCCGCCGCGCGCCCTCATTCGTCTACGGTGCAGGCGAAACTTTCCAACACGATCCAGGCCGCGTTCAGCGCAGCGGGCTTGGCGGCTCGCGGTCGGGTTAACGCCATCACCGGCGGCGCGAATGCTTTTGATCCTTACGGTGGCTTCACCTTCGCGCAGTGGCATCCGCACGGCGCGCGCATCGGCTTCGATCAGGCCATCGTCGCTCACGTCGTCGCCAATGCCCCGCACGACTTTTTGGGGCCGCCCAACTGGTACAACTGTCCTTATTGTAACTTCGAGTATCCGCTCAACCGGATGCAGGTGGATCACATCATCCCGTGGGCGGCCTACTCCGCCGGGATGACGACCGCGCCGAACATCAACGCGGCGAGGGCTTGGGAAGTCTATGTCGGCTGCAATGATCCGGCGAACCTGACGCTGGCCTGCGATTCGTGCAACGCCTCGAAAGGTCAGAACGCGCCGACCGCGATCTGGATCGGCGCGCGGCAAGCTCTGGCTATAGCTCTGGGTGGGTTCTGACCCGCTCCTTGCAACTAAGGATGAAGCGCACGGCATGGCTACGGGGCGGCGCTAAGCGTTGAAGCTGAGATGACGATGAACCCACGAAAGAACGCACAGCCGCCGGGACACGTGGCGAAGCGCGCCCCGTTTGCGTCGCCGGTTACTTCGCCGGTCACCGCGCATCCGCCCCGTCCGTGCGTCGCGCAACCGAAGACGGCGATGCTTTCGCACGTGCGGGCGCAGCCCGTCGCGCCTCCCGTCTATCGCCCTCAGACCGCGCCCAGAGTCTTGCAGACGAAGCTGCACGCCGCATCTCAAACACGCCCGCAAGTGTCCGAAACTCCCGCGACGTCTCTCATCCACAGGCCGCAACCCGCGCCCCGAATCTTGCCGCATTCTCCGGTCGCGCGGCCGGTAGTGAACGCGGTGCAGCGGAAGGCGGAAGTGTCTCACCAACACAAAAGGCACGGCGTTGTCGCCGCGCCAACGAATCCTTTAACGAATCCTTTCGCGCCGCGCGCACCCGTCGTCCAGCGCGCGCCCGTGAAGACGTTCACGTCGAGCGTGGTGCAGGCGAAGGCGACGAAGTTTTACCCGAATCTGCATCCGGGGGCGGCCGTCCCCGTGGAGCGGAGCAACATCTTCACGCTCGATAGTTTTGCGAACCAGTACAGGCTACGCCGCAACGATAGCCACACCGTCAACGTCCCGAACATGAAGTACAACTTCGTGCGCAACCGCGAGGGACAGATGCTCCTGCACAACCGCTACCGCCACCCGTCGCTCGCCGAAGGGCAGCAGGTGCTCTACGCGGGCGAGGTCTTTTTCAACAACGGCACGCTGCAATGGTGGAGCAACGGTTCGGGACACTACCAGCCGGACGCCGACGGGGCGGAGCAGGCCGATCTGCCGATGGACTATTTCTACAGTTACCAGCAGATCATCAAGGGCGAACACCTACGCAAGTAAACTTCGCGGGAGGCAACCAACGTGAAGCAAAAGATAAGCGCAGCAGCAGCACGGCCACACAAGCCGGGCGTCTTGCAGCCGAAGACTGTCGGCGTGTCGCACGCGCCGAAGCAGTCGCCCGTTGCGCCGCCCGTGTATCGTCCACAGCCTACGCCCAAAGTGTTACAAGCGAAGACCACGACCGCCCACCCGCCCGTCAGTCAAACGAATCGAGCGAAGACCGCGCCGGTCGCGCCCCCCGCTTACCGCCCGCAAGCCGTGCCTAGAGTCTTACAGACGAAGACGGCATCCGGTCAGCAGCCGCAGTCGAATCAAACGACGCGCCGCCCCGTTGCGCCGCCCGTCTATCGCCCGCAGGCGTCGAAACTCGTGCAGCCTAAAATGTCAGGGGCGGCGCAATCGCGCACGCCCCCCGCCGCGCCGCCGGTCTATCGCCCGCAGCCCGTGCCTCGTGTCTTGCAGACGAAGCAGTCGCAAACTAAAAGTCTCGCCGCCGGTTGTGGCAATCCCGCGACGCACCGGGGCGGGTGCGTGCAGGCGAAGACGGCGAGTCCTCTGACGACGCCGAATGGGTCTGCTGAGCGGCCTGCGAGTGCGGGCGTGATTCAACCTCTCATCATTCGGATCAGGGATGTCGCGGAAATGGTCGGCTTCGCGAAGCCGACGATTATGAATGCTTCCAAGGACATCAAGAAGGATGTTCCGAGCACACAGTCCCACTGGCAAGATGATGTCGGCATCAGTAAGGCAATGAAGTCGGACGCGCGCGAGCTTGATAACGGAGAACCACTGGTCATCGTGTCGCACGGCAGCGAACCCTCTCTCGGCGGCATGTTGTCTACCGGCATACCCAGACTCGGCGGCCATTACCCCGAAGCGCTCGCCGCCAAGGTGGCCGACCTGTTCCCCAAAGATTACAGCGGCACGATCTACCTCGACGGGTGCTATACGGCGAAGCGCCTGAAATACAAAGACGGGACGAGCTACATCGAGCTATTCGCCGCCGCGTTGGGCGGCATGCGAACTGACATCAACTTCACCGTCAAAGGAAATCTCGGAGCGGCCGCGACTTCGAGCCAGGGAGTTGAGTACATCGAACTAACGAGGGAAGAAGCCGAACTCGGAAAAGCGCGGGGCTGGATGATTCACGAAGTACAGAAGGAAGGCTTGACGCTGTACAAGGTGGCGTCGCCGTTCGGACTTGCTTACTGCAAGAAGGACGGCAGTTACAGCGACATGGGTCTCTCCGAGCAGGCGCACAAAAAAGCCGTCGAAGATGCGCAAAGGGCCGAAGTGAATAAACTCGTCGATCTCCAACTTTCACTGAAGCCGACGATGACGACGCAACAGCAGGATCAAATATGGAATGAGATGTTGTAGCGGGCGGCGACTTCGAGCAGAAAGGGTGACGGGCGTCATCTGCGTTGTCTCACGCGAAGAGAGTTAACGGGCAAGTGTGACGCAGAGATAAAAGAGAGCAACCATGAATCAAAGAAAGAACGGGCTGACCAAAACACACGGGGCGAACCACCTGCATTGTCAACCGGCGTGCAAGCCGCAGCCGCACCGGCCGGGCGTTATGCAGCCGAAATTGGCGCTGCCTTCACAGCAGAAGCCGCAGCCTGTCGCACCTCAAGTCTATCGCCCGCAGCCGGTGCCAAAGGTCTTGCAGACGAAGACGGCGGGCGGTCAACCACCGTCACACGCCGCCCCGTCGCCGCGCCTGCCTGTCGCGCCATCCCGCTTGACGATACAACCAAAAATGTCGAGTTCGGTGCGCGGAGTGATCCAGCGTAACTGCGGCACGCCCGGATGCAACGACCCCAACTGTCACGATCCGAATAATCACGGACATACGCGGGTACATAACCTTCGCGGTCGAGACGTTTATGCGGGCAACGTCACCGCCGCGGATATTGGAACGGGCACGGGCACTAATCAAGGCACGAGGAATTACGTCAACTCGGCCACCACCCCGTATCCACAGGAGATTCGCATCGAATACAACTCAGGCGTGACCGGCAACTTCAGTTCATTCCCCAACCAACCGCTAGCTCCCGGTCAGCGAGCCGATGCCGGGCATATCTTCGGAAGGCAGTTCGGCGGTTATGGCAACCAGAACGCCTCCGTCTTCCCCCAACATCCTCAAACCAACCGTGGCAATTCTTATCAGGGACAACCCACACGCGACCTGTGGCGCGCGCATGAAGATGCCATCCGCGCCCAAGCCCAGAGTGGTAATCCAACCGATGTCTCGGTAGCCTTATACAGTACCCCCCGCGCCATAGTCCGGCGGTGTCCCTCATGCAATCGAGATACGCTCACGAGCGCGGCGACATGTCCGGAATGTGGCGCGTTCTTCCCGTGAGGTTAACGTCGTTAAGCGAGGGCTTGAATTTTTGTGCAAGAAGCGAACACTTGGTACATAATAGGCGCGCAGTCCTCGTTGATGTTGTCTATTGCGGAGGTTGACCTCGGATGAGCATGCGCCCCGGCGGTGAATTGGCGACGCGCCCGTTACATTTCATCTGGATGGCGGATTGTTCCGGCTCGATGGCGGTGGACGGGAAAATCCAATCCCTGAACACGGCCATCAAGGAGGCGATCCCGAACATGCAGACGGTGGCCGACGAGAACCCGAACGCGCAGGTCTTGGTGCGCGCCATCAAGTTCTCTTCGGGCGCGCAGTGGCACGTCTCGCAGCCGACGGAGGTCGCGGATTTCAAGTGGGACGATCTGACGGCCGAAGGCGTGACGGACATGGGGCGCGCGCTCTCGTTGGTGGCCGAGCAGTTGGCGATCCCGCCGATGACCGAGCGTGCGCTGCCGCCCGTGCTCGTGCTCATCTCCGACGGGCAGCCCACCGACGATTACGCGAGCGGCCTCAAGGCCGTGATGGAGCAGCCGTGGGGGCGCAAGGCCGTCCGCATCGCCATCGCCATCGGCGAGGACGCCGACACCGAAGTCCTCCAACGCTTCATCGGCAACCCCGAACTCAAACCCCTGCAAGCCAACAACCCCGAGTCGCTCGTCAAATATATCAAGTGGGTCTCGACGGCAGTCCTCAAGTCCGCCTCCTCGCCCGCCAGTCAAACGCTCGACTCCGCGACGCCGGGGGCGAACGTGCCCATCCCCGTCCTTCCCGAGAGCGCGTCGTCTTCCGCGGCCGACGATGTGTGGTAAGCGTGAGCGGATGCCGGACGACCAATTCACAACGCGGCGCTGGCGGGTCGTCGGCCACAGCGTGCGCGGCGCGTCGCACGAGCGTGCGGGCACGCCCAATCAAGACGCGATCCACTGGCTGCCCGCATCGAGTAGCGACGAACTGCCGCTCGTGCTGGCTCTCGCCGACGGCCACGGCAGCGCGAAATCTTTCCGCAGCGAGACGGGCGCGCGTCTCGCCGTCGAGACGGCCGCCGCAGTCGTCCGCGATTTCTTAAAAGTTCAAACGGAGAGTTTGTCTGCGACCAAGCGCATGGCGGAAGAATGGTTGCCGGGCGCGCTGGTGCGCGGCTGGCAAGAGGCCGTGGCCGCACATCTCGCGGCGCACCCGCTCTCGCCCGACGAACTCGACCCGCCGCACGCATCTCGTCACGCCAACGCAGCCGCGCAAATTGATTCTTCAAACTCGCTCGTGGCCTACGGGACGACGCTGCTGGTCGCCGCCGTGACGGAGAGTTTTATCCTCTACCTGCAACTCGGCGACGGCGAGATTTTGAACGTCTCCGCCGGGGGTGAGGTAAGTAAACCTCTGCCGGAGGACGCGCGGCTGTTCGCCAACGAGACCACGTCGCTCTGTTCGCCCGACGCGTGGCGCGATTTCCGGGTCTGCTTTCAAGTCGTCTCCCACGCGCCCCCGTCTCTCATCCTGCTCTCCACGGACGGCTACCCCAACTCGTTCCTCAACGCGACGGGCTTTCTCAAAGTCGGCTCGGACATCCTCGCAGCGATCCGCGCAGGGGGCTTGGATGCCGTCAACGAAAACATCGCGGCGTGGCTCACGGAGTCAACCCGCGCGGGCAGCGGCGACGATGCCACGCTGGGTCTCATCTGCGCCGAAGACGCACAGCACGACGCCGACGCGTCGCACACGAACGAGGACACGGCGGGACAGAATCGAAACGACGCAAAGACGGGGGACGCTTTCGACGGAGCGTGAGGCAGAGCGTGAGGCAGAGCAGATGAGCTACATACTCAAACCCGGCCAGCAAGTTCGCACCGAAACGTCTGGGATGACGTGCGAGGTGTCGAAATTTTTAGGCGGCGGGGGACAGGGCGAAGTCTACGCGGCAGTGGTGGGCGGCAAGGCGGTCGCGCTCAAGTGGTATTACCCCGCGTCGGCCACGGCGGAGCAGCGTGCGGCGTTGGAGACTCTGGCCGCGATGGGCGCGCCGAGTCCGAAGTTTCTCTGGCCGTCGGAACTCGCCTCCGCGTCGTCCGTCAGCGACTACGGCTACATCATGCCGCTGCGCGAGGCGCGCTACCGCAGCATCGTGGACATGATGAAGCGGCGCATCGAGCCGAGCTTTCGCGCGCTGGCGACCGCCGGGCTGGAACTCGCGCACAGCTTCCTCCAACTCCACGCGCGCGGACTCTGCTACCGCGACATCTCCTTCGGCAACGCCTTCTTCGACCCGCACACGGGCGAGGTCTTGATCTGCGATAACGACAACGTGACGGTTGACACGCGGGCGCGGGGCGCGGTCTACGGCACGCCGCGCTTCATGGCTCCGGAGATCGTGCGCGGCGACGCCGTGCCGAGCGCGCAGACCGATCTCTTCTCGCTCTCCGTCCTGCTGTTCTACATGTTCATGATGCACCACCCGCTCGAAGGGAAGCGCGAGGCGGCCATCCGCTGCCTCGACCTGCCCGCGATGCGAAAGCTCTACGGCACAGAGCCGCTCTTCATCTTCGACCCCACAGACGACGCCAACGCCCCGGACGCGACGCACCAGAAGAACGCCACTATCTTCTGGTCAATCTATCCCAAGTTCTTACGCGAACTATTTACCAAAGCCTTCACCGAAGGCTTGAGCGACCCGCAGCACGGCCGCGTGCGCGAGAGCAACTGGCGCGCCGTCATGGTGCGCCTGCGCGATTCGATCATCTACTGCGGGCATTGCAAGGCCGAGAATTTTTACGACGCGGACACTCTCGCCGCAACAGTCAGCAGTCGCGGCCAGAACGCCGGAGCATGCTGGTCTTGCAAGCGACAACTGAGTCTCCCGCCGCGCATCCGCATCGCGCGCAGCGAGGTCATGCTCAACCACGACGCGCACCTCTTCCCGCATCACGTTGACGACGAGCGGAGATACGACTTCGGTCAGGCGTTGGCGGAAGTGACGCGACACCCGACCGAGCCGAACGTGTGGGGGCTGAAAAATCTATCGCGGCAAACGTGGTCTGCCACCACGGCGCGCGGCGAGTTGAAAGATGTCGCGCCGGGGCGCAGCGTGACGCTGGCGCGTGGCACGCGGATCAACTTCGGGCGCGCGGAAGGCGAGATCACGTTTTGAAGCACGGGCATGAATAACGTAGTCAGAGAGAAGCTGCGCGAGATCGTTCACAGACACGGCACGCCGCTGCTGCTCGGCGACGCGAGACTCTGCGAAAGCCTGCTGAAAGATTATTGCGGCCAGTATAAGAGAGAGATTTTCGTCCTCGTCTGCGCGGTGCGCGAGCAGATCGCGATTGACCTGCTGGTCTCGAAAGACGGCCTGCCGCCCGACGTGCTCCGCACGCTGCTCGTCAAACGTTTGCAGGCGAACCTCTCTCTGACCGAGGAGGCATCCGCGTGGGCGGTGGATTCCTGGGCGCACGCGTTGGCCGAATTCGAGTCTGTTGAGACGGACGCCCCGGCCGCGTCGAGCATCGCACCCGACGACGCCCGCGCACGTTTAAGACCGGCGGGCGAACTCGTCAGACCGGAAGGCGGACTCGTAACGGAGGGCGCGGGCGCGTCGTTGGCGGGTCACAGATACGAGGACGGTATTCTCGGCCGTTGTGAAGGGGCGGTGCGCTCCGTCGCCGCGTCGCCCGACGGGTTGCGGGTCGCCTCCGGCGGCGACGACGCGCTGCTTCGACTGTGGCATCTCGACACCGGACGGGCGGAGACAATCGGCGCGTGCGCCGGGGCGATCTCGTCCGTCGCCTACTCGCCCGACGGCGCGTGTGTCGCCACGGCGAGCGAGGCGAACGCCAACGGCGCAACAAGATCAATCGTCAACATTTGGGAACTGCAAACGGGCGCGAGCGTCGAACTGGGCGAGTGTCAAGGGCAGTCCACGTCAATCGCTTACTCGCCGGGCGGGAAGAGTCTGGCGGCCGCGAGTTCGGAGACGACCGACGGACTCCGCTGGTGGAATCTGCACACGGGGCACACGCGCGCATACCGGTGCGAGGCGGGCGGCCTGCTCTCCCTCTCCTTCTCGCCCGACGGCAAAACCATCGCCACGGGCGACGGCAGTTTGAGCGGCGCGGCGCTGCGCCTCTGGGATTTAGATCGTGGACAAGCGCGCATCGTCGGGCGTTGCAGTCGCCGCATCACCTGCGTCGCTTACTCGCCCGATGGGGCATCCGTCGCTTACGGAAGTTGGGACGAGACTGTGCGTGTGTGTCAGGTGGCGACGGGGCAGACGCGCGTCCTCGGCAAGAATTGCTCATGCGTCAACTGCGTCGCCTTCTCGCCGGTTGGGGATCGGATCGTCACTTGCTCGCTGGACGGTAGGATTCGTTTGTGGGACGTGAGGACGGGCAGGTCGCGCGCCGTCGGAGAAAACTACGGCGTCAACTCGGCCGCCTTCTCACACGACGGCCGGACTGTCTTTACCGGAAGCCGCGACGGGACGATTCGCCTCTACCCTCTCCCGCCCGAAACTTCGACGCCGGGTTCGCGCTAAAGACATTTCCACGCCGAGTTCGCTAACGACATCGGGCGCGCGTTTCTCGACGCGCGCCCGACATTCCGTTCGCTACTTTCAGCGCGACACTTTCAGCGCGTCGCCGCCGTTCGCTACTCCGTGCCGACAGTGAGAAAGCTCTCGGAGATTTTCGCCTCCGTCGCGTTCGACGTAGCGGGCGTGGCGTTCGTCGCGGCAGTCGCGTTTGTGTCCGCCGGGGCGTTCTGGCGGTGGCCGTTGTTCTCAGGCGCGTCGGCCTGTGTCTTCGTCTCGTTGACGTAGGTGAGCCAGTCGCCGGGCGCGGGGCGCTCGCCCTTCGTGATCTCGAAGTAGGTCTGCTGGATGCGCGCCGTGATGTCGCCGCGTTTGCCCGTGCCGATCTTGATCTTGTCCACGGAGCGGATCGGCGTCACTTCCGCCGCCGTGCCCGTGAAGAACAGTTCGTCGGCCACGTAGAGCGCGGCGCGCTGCAAGCCGGTCTCGGCGACGGGGATGTCGAGTTCGCGGCAAATCTGGATGACGCTGTCGCGTGTGATGCCCGGCAGGATCGAGGACGAGAGCGGCGGCGTGATCACTTTCCCGTCGTGAACGAGGAAGATGTTCTCGCCCGAACCTTCCGAGACGAAGCCGCGGTCGTCGAGCGCGATGCCTTCCGAGTAGCCGTTCTTGATCGCCTCCATCTTGATCAGTTGCGAGTTCATGTAGTTCGCGCCGGACTTCGCCATCGCGGGCATCGAGTTCGGCGACAGGCGATTCCAAGAGGAGACGCACACGTCCACGCCCTCTTCAATCGCCTCGTCGCCGAGATACTTGCCCCAGTCCCAAGCGCCGATGTAGCAGGCGAGCGGGTTCGGGAAGGGGTTGACGCCGAAGGCGGGGCGCGCTTCGTCCAGACTGCGGAAGATGATCGGGCGCAGGTAGCACTGTTCCATGTCGCCGCGCTGGACGAGGCCGACGGTTGCATCGCACAGTTGGTCGAGCGTCCACTCGTGATCCATGCGATAGATTTTCGCTGAGTTCATCAGGCGGCGCATGTGTTCGCGCAGGCGGAAGATGGCGGGGCCGCGTTTCGTGTCGTAGCAGCGAATGCCCTCGAAGACGCTCGAACCGTAGTGCAGCACGTGCGACATCACGTGGACGCGCGCGTCGTTCCATTGGATGAATTCACCGTTGTGCCAGATGAAGGGGTTGATGCGCGGCGTCTTCACGTTTCCGGTGGGTGCGTCGTCTGCAAACATTGATTCGCTCCTTTGTTCGTCCCCGCCGCTTCACAGGCCGGAGGCGAAATTAAAATGGGATGATTCCATTAACAAAAATGGATTGTGCTCCCGGTCAGAGGCAATTTACACGCGGTAGATTAAACCGCACAATAGCAAGAAACCGGCGCGGCGTGCAAGCGCGCCCCCTTGCTTCTTCACGCCCGCGCGACATACCATCTTTGTTGTCTTTATAAACGTTGATTCGAGGCGAAATTCCGCGCCCCGCGGCGCGTCCGGCGCGCGATGCGAGACCGACGAACACGCGTTCAACTTTCGACTCTCGCGCTCGCCGCCAGCACCGCGCTCGCACTCGCAAATTGCCGCATGCCGCAAAACTCAAACGCCGACAACGCACCGCCCGCCGCCTCCGCCCCTAAAGTCAACAGCGACCTTAAAAGCGTGGACGACCCGCGTTCCGTCCACCAGCGCGCGATCCTGATAGACATGCACGCCGACACCGTGCAGCGCATGATTGACGAAGGCACGGACATCAACGCGCGCCTCGCGGACGGCCACCTCGACGCCCCGCGCATGAAAGAGGGCGGCCTCGACGCGCAGTTCTTCTCCATCTGGGTCGAGCCGCAATACTTCGGCGTCGGCGGGAAGTCAGCGATTGAACGTGCGGACAAACAGATCGCCGCCGTGCGCGCGCTCGCCGAACAGCACCCGGAGACTTGGGAACTGGCGACCACAGCCGCCGACGTTCGCCGCATCGCCGCCGCCGGACGACTCGCCGCGTTGATGGGTCTCGAAGGCGGCTACGCGATTGACGAGCGGCTGGAGAACGTCGAGAAATATTATCGCCTCGGCGTGCGCTACCTGTCGCCCGCGTGGTCGGTCTCTTTGAGTTGGGCTGGCTCGTCGGGCGATGAAGTGGGACAGACGCGCGGCCTCAACGAGTTCGGGCGCGCGGTCGTCGCCGAGATGAACCGCCTCGGCATCATGGTTGACGTGTCGCACGTCTCCGACCAGACGTTCTGGGACATCATCGAAACTTCGACGAAGCCGGTCATCGCCACACACTCCGGCGTGCGCTCAATTGTCAACGTCCCGCGCAACCTGACGGACGATCAACTGCGCGCGCTCGCACGCACGGGCGGCCTCTGCGCCGTCGTCTTCTACCCGCGCTTCATCGAGCCGGGCTGGCAGGAGGCGCAACGAAAAGTTGACGCCGAGATCGCGCCGCTCGTCGCGGAGGCTTCGCGTAAGGCGACGGGCACGCCCGCGCAAAAGAAACTCGCTCGCGACCGCGTGCGCGAACGCGAGTATGCGAAGCGACTGCCGCCCGTCTCCGTCGCGCGCGTCGTCGATCATATTGACTACATCGTCCGTTTGGTCGGCGTGGATCACGTCGGCGTCGGCTCGGACTTCGACGGCATTCAGGCCGTCCCGCACGACCTCTCGACGGCCGCCGAGTTCCCGAACCTGACCACCGAACTGCTCCGGCGCGGCTACACCGAAACCGACATCCACAAGATTCTCGGCGGCAACATGCTGCGCGTGATGGAGGCGGTGGAGAGAAAGTAAGCGATACTGACGGGACGAAGCCGGGATGACAGTCAACAGGTCAATGTCACAAGTTGCGAAGACGAGTGCGCCGCGCATCGGACTCCACTTGCCGATTGCGGGCGGTTTGCAGAACGCGCTCACGAAGGCGCACGCGCTCGACTGCGACACGGTGCAAATCTTTTCGCGCAACCCGCGCGGCTGGAAGGCGAAGGAGTTGATGCTCGAAGAGGTTGAGACTTTCCAACGCGTCCGGCACGAGACGGGGATCGCGCCCGTCGTCATCCACGCCAACTACCTGATCAACCTTGCAGCGGCCGACGAAGTGATCCGCGAGAAGTCCGTCGCCTCGTTTCGCGAAGAGGTGGAGCGCGGCATCGTGCTCGGCGCGGATTATCTGGTCGTTCATCCGGGCAGCGCGAAGGGCACGTGCGAGGCGGACGGCGTGCGTACCTGCGGCGAGAGTTTGCGCGCCGCCTGTGACGGCCTCGACCTCTCAAGGTTTCGCGTGCTGCTCGAAAACACGGCGGGGCAGGGCGCGTGCATCGGCCACCGCTTCGAGCACCTGCGCGACATCATCGCCGACTGTCCCGCGCTCAACCTCGGCGTATGCTTCGACACCGCGCACGCCTTCACCGCAGGCTACGACATACGCGACGAGGACGGACTCGCGGCCACCTTCGACGCGCTCGAACGAAACGTCGGCACGGCGCAGGTGCGCGCCGTCCACTTCAACGACTCGAAGGCCGACTACAACTCGCGCGTGGATCGCCACTGGCACATCGGCCTCGGCCACATCGGCACGGAAGCTCTTGCGCGCGTCGCCGCGCACCCGAAACTCACGCAAGCCGCGTTCATCCTCGAAACGCCGCAGGACGAACTCGGCGATGACTCCCGCAACCTCGCCGCGCTCCGTTCGTTCGTCGCGGGGCGCAGTCAACGCCCTTGACAGTTTCCCGCGTTTCTTCTATTCAAGCATTCCCTCGCGCGCCTTCTTCAAGTTCAGACGCCGCCCTGCTCGCGCTCTGAGTTGACTCTTAAACGCACCATAAACGGGAACTGTAGAGGAACTTTAGTGATGGCTAAAAAAGGCACTATCGTCATTGACCCAGGCCACGGCGGCTCTGTCGAAGTCGGCGGTTCGTCGCACAACAACGCGCGCAGCCCGAGCGGCGTGTTGGAAAAAAACCTGACCCTGCGCATGGCCTTCCTCGTGCGCGACGCGCTCGCAGAGGCGGCCACCCTCGGAGGCCACGCGATCAAAATTCTGCTGACGCGCGAGACGGACAAAAATCTCGGTCTCCGCGACCGCGCGCTCGTTGCCAAGAGCAACGGCGCAGACCTCTTTCTCTGCATTCACTTCAACGCCTCCGAAGGGCATAACGCGCGCGGCGTGGAAACGCTGGTCAGCCCGAAGGCGGGTAACTCCAACCACGCGGCGGACGCAGCCTTCGCGCAGTTGATCCAGACGGCCGTCGTGAACGCTCTCCGGGTGCATGACCCGACGACGAAAGACCGGAAAGTGAAGGATCAACCTCTCGGCGTCCTGCGCGAGTCGAGCCTCGGCACGAAGGCGCGCGGCTGTCTCGTCGAGATCGAGTTTCTGGATCACAAGGCGGTTGACGAGTTGTTCAACCTCGGCGCGAACGCAACACAAGTGCGCGCAGATGTGGCGCAAGCCATCGCCAACGCGCTCATCGAGGCATTGTAAGGCTGCGGGTTCTCAGAGTTTTCCAGGCGCGGGTGTTCGACACTTCGCGCGTTCGAGATAATGTTCTCTCGAACGCGCGAAGTGTCGAACGGCCGCGGGGTGATTTGTGCGACGCGCACTTAAATTATTCGACAGGTGCGGCGAGAGTTTGATCAATAGATTGACAAGGGGCGCGGCCTTCGGGTTAACATAGGCGCGTTCGAGTTTCATCAGGTCGAAATTCAGTTATGAGTACGTTTCACCCGCCAACCAAACTCCTTCTTACGGTGCCGCTCGGCGACCGCGCTTGATCTCTTGCGCGGGCAGGTTCGACGCGGCGAGACTTCACCACAGCGACCAATCAACAACGTGTGAGCCGGGGCGGAAGCCGTTGGGGCTTCGCGCGCGTCCGGCGTGTGAGTTAGTGTAAGAAGGAAGAGTGTGAGTTATGGACGAAAAATATTACCCGGAAAAAATAGAAGAGAAGTGGCAGCGCGTGTGGGCGGAGACGGGCGCGTTCGAGGTTGAAACCGACGATGCGCGGCCGAAGTTTTTCTGTCTGGAGATGCTGCCCTACCCGTCGGGCTTCCTGCACATGGGGCACGTGCGAAACTATTCCATCGGCGACGCGCTGGCGTGGCACAAGCGTCTGCAAGGCTTCAACGTGCTGCACCCGATTGGTTGGGACAGCTTCGGGCAGCCCGCCGAGCAGGCCGCGATCAAGCGTGGCGTGCAGCCGCGCGAGTGGACGGAAGACAACATCGCGCACATGCGCGGGCAGTTCAAACGCTTGGGCGTCAGCTTCGACTGGCGGCGCGAGATGGCGGCGCACCGGCCGGACTACTACAAGTGGGATCAGTGGTTCTTCCTGAAGATGCTGGAGCGCGGTTTGATCTACCGTCGCACGTCGCCGATCAACTGGTGTCCGAAAGAGGAGACCGTGTTGTCGAACGAGCAGTCGTCGGGCGGCGTCTGCTGGCGTTGCGGGACGCCGGTGGAGAAGCGCGATCTGGAACAGTGGTTCATCCGCACGACCGAGTATGCGGAGCAACTGCTCGCCGACATGAAAGAGATCGAGGCGGGCTGGCCGGAGCGCGTGCTGACGATGCAGCGCAACTGGATCGGGCGGAGCGAAGGCGCGTATGTGGATTTTCCCATCAAGGACAGCGACGCGAAAGTGCGCGTCTTCACCACGCGCATTGACACCATCTACGGCGCGACGGCCATCGTCGTCGCGGCCGAGCACCCGCTGCTCGATGAACTGGAAGAGTCGCCGTTGAAAGAAAAAGTGACGGCGTTCGTCGCGCGCGTGAAAGCGGAGCGCGCGAGTCGCGCGGCCGTGCCGGGCGAGGAGGAAGAGAAGGAGGGCGTCAACACGGGTCTGTTCGCCGTCAACCCTTTCAGCGGCGAGCAACTGCCGGTGTGGGTGGCGAACTACGTGCTCATCGAGTACGGCGCGGGCGCGGTGATGGCCGTCCCGGCGCACGACGAGCGCGACTTCGAGTTCGCGCAGAAATACTCTCTGCCCATCCGCCGCGTCATCGAACGCGTCTCGCACGAGCAGGAGTCGATCCCGCACAACGAGGCGTCGGGACTGGATCAGTCGGCCGCGATGCCGCACGCCTTCACGGACTATGGCATTCTGGTCAACTCGGCGGAGTGGGGCGGCAAGCTGTCTGCGGACGCGATGCGCGAGATGGCAACTTACGCCGCAGAGAAAAATTTCGGCGGCGGCGCGGTCACGTACCGGCTGCGCGACTGGGGCATCTCGCGCCAACGCTTCTGGGGCGCGCCGATCCCCGTCGTCTATTGCGACGACTGCGGCATCGTGCCCGTACCGGAGAAAGACCTGCCGATCCTGTTGCCGGAGCGCGCGGAGTTTACGGGCGCGGGCAAGTCGCCGCTGGCAACCGTCGCGGAGTTCGTCAAAACGTCCTGCCCGAAGTGCGGCAAGGACGCGCGGCGCGAGACGGACACGATGGACACGTTCGTCGATTCGTCCTGGTACTTCTTCCGCTACTGCGACCCGCAGAACCCGGACGCGCCGTTCGACACGGCAAAGGTCGCCTACTGGACGCCGGTTGACCAGTACATCGGCGGTATCGAGCACGCCGTGATGCACCTGCTCTACACGCGCTTCTGGACGAAGATGATGCGCGACATCGGGCTGGTGACGTTCAACGAGCCGGTCAGGAATTTGTTGACGCAAGGGATGGTGACGAACGTCGTCGAGGGCACGGGCGAGTGGAAGGCGATGTCGAAGTCGCTGGGCAACGGCGTTGACCCGGACGAGATGATCGAGGCTTACGGTGCGGACGCCGTGCGCCTGTTCATCATGTTCGCCGCGCCGCCGGAGAACGAACTGCGCTGGCTGGAGACGGGCATCGAGGGCGCGGTGCGCTTCCTGCGCCGCGTCTACAACTTCGTCTGGCGTTGGCGCGAACACGTCGAGGGCACACCCGCCGCGACGGGCGCGGGCGAGTTTTCCGACACCGCGCGCTCGCTGCGA
Source organism: Pyrinomonadaceae bacterium (assembly GCA_030838445.1). GTDB lineage: Bacteria > Acidobacteriota > Blastocatellia > Pyrinomonadales > Pyrinomonadaceae > JAIVJZ01. Next base: position 20,270 of record JAUZFQ010000220.1, read on the forward strand.
CGCAAGACGCACCAGACCATCGCGCGCATCACGCAGGACTTCTCGGAGTTGCACTTCAACACGAGCATCGCCGCGTTGATGGAACTGTTGAATGCGCTCGGCGACTTCGACGCGGCGACCGGCGCGCCCGCGGCGGCAAGTGCTTCCGACAAGTTCGCCGTGCGCGAGGCGTTGGAGGCGTTGGTGCTGATGCTCGCGCCGTTCACGCCGCACGTCGCGGAGGAGTTGTGGGAATCGTTGGGGCACGCGGGCGGGCTGCTCGCGAGCGGCGCGCGCTGGCCTGTGGCCGACGCGGAACTGGCGCGCAAAGAGGCTCTGGAAATCCCCGTGCAGATCAACGGCAAACTGCGCGGGCGCATTCAGGCCACGCCCGAAACTTCGGAAGATGAACTGCGCGAGGCCGCGCTGGCCGACGAAAAAGTGCGCGCTCACATGGAAGGCCGTCAGGTCGTCAAAGTGATCGTCGTCCCGCAACGGCTGGTCAACATCGTCGTAAGGTAAAACTGTCCGTGGTCAGTTGTCCGTAGTCAGTTGTTCGGTTGAATCAATAGCGACTGGCGCATGAATCACGAAACAACTGACTACTGACCACGGACAACTGACAACTGGCAACTGACGACGGACAACTGACAAATTCCGCCCTATGCTTTAGTCTATGACTCGCCGAGCGGTGAGTTTAATCAACCCGAAGGAAGTTAATTTCGCATGACCTCTGAGCAACCGGCGCGCGCGCCGGAGAAGAAAATCTGGACGCGTGCGCGCCTCGCCTCGACCGCGCTCGTGTTCTCGCTGTTGGCCGTGGCCTTGTCCGCGAGTTGCAACCCGACCGACAGCTCGCGCGACGGGAGCAAGTCCACGCCGCCCGCCGCCGCGCCGTCTGCGGCCAACACGACGCCGCGCCAACCCAACCAGCCGCCGCAGAGCGCGCAGTCCGCGCCGACGCCGCTGCCCGCCGAACTGCTCGACGCCACGCTGACCACGCTCGACGGCAAGTCGATGAAGGTGTCCGACCTGAAAGGCAAGGTCGTGGTGCTGAATTTGTGGGCGACGTGGTGCGGGCCGTGCCGGCGCGAGATTCCCGATTTCATCAAGATACAGGAAGACTACGAGGGGCGCGGCGTCGAAGTGCTCGGCGTCACGTCGGAGGACGAGCGGAACACGGCCGAGTCGGTCAAGCAATTCGTCAAGGAGTTTGAGATCAATTACAAGGTGGTGTGGGTTGACGCGAAAGGGTGGGAGGCGTTCCTTGAGCCGCGCTACAGCATCCCGCAGACTTACGTGTTGGGGCCGGACGGAAACGTGATCCAGAAGTTCGTCGGCTACAGCCCGCAGGTGGCGACGATGGTGCGCGACATCGCCGACCGGACTCTCGGCAACACGGCGAAATAAGCGTCGCGCGATACACAAGCCGCGAAGCGATGAGAGGTAGCAGCCACACCATCACGGGCAACGCTGCTACCTCACATCGCTTCGCCGCTCAAGCGTCTGGCCGCTCGCGCGGCTTTCATGTCTCGTCGCTTACTTCTCGCCGTCTGCCGAATCGTCGCTGCCGGAGTCGCCGCTGTTCTGTCGCTCCTGTTCCAACTCGCGCTCGCCTTCCTCTTGAAGTTTGCGCCCTTCGAGTTCGAGTTCCTTGTCCTGCAAGCCTTGCGCGACACTCTCTTTGGCGCGGCCTTCCGCGATCTTCATCTCGGCCTGAACGCGCCCCTCCACCTCGTCTATCGCGGCGAGTTCGCCCGTCTCCTCCTGCGTCGTCACCTTATCCGGGTCAATTGACATCAAACCACCTCCTGAAAAGCATTTCCGCGTGAAATATAATTTACGCGCATCGTCTCACTGTTGGCGCGGCGCGGTCAAATCGCCGCCCCGCAATTCGCCGCCGCAAAATATTTCTCGCGGGGGCTTGACTCTGTAGTCAGCTACAGGGTTTACAATGTAGCCATGTGGAAAACGGCGAGACAATTTGAACGGCGGACTGAGGCGGGGCGCACTCTCAGGATCGGCGAGGTGGCCGGGGCGACGGGGATCAGCGTCGAGGCTCTGCGCTTCTACGAGCGGCGCGGCCTGCTCGGTCGTCCCGCGCGCACGGCCTCCGGTTATCGCGCTTACGACGAAGGCGTGCTCGAACGCCTCGCGTTCATCAAGCGGGCGCAGTCAATCGGCTTTTCGCTCGACGAGATCGCGGAGATTTTGGAGATGCGTGGGCGCGGCGAAGCCCCCTGCGTCGAAGTGCGCGAGGCGGCGCGGCGCAAACTCGCCGAACTCGACGCGCGCCTGCGCGAACTGCGTCGCTACCGCACGGAACTCGCGCGCACGCTCGCCGACTGGGACGAGCGCGGCATTGAAGAAGGGCAGTTCTGCGGACTCATCGAGCACAGCCACGTCCATGCGCCCGCCGCAGCCGCAAAGGCGACGCCGCACGCGCCTGCGCGCAAAAAGACTGGCAAGGCGAGGCACAAATGAACGCGACGATCACGAAAGAACCCTCCAACGGCGACGTCTCCGGCAACGCGGCCACCATCACAGACGGCAACACGTCGGGCGACGTTGCCACCAACACTGATGGCGACGCGGCGGTCGGCGCGGCCACCGGCACGACCGGGCAAGCGATTGACGCACGGCAAGTCGCTTCGCCGGGAGCGGACGCGTCCACAGACGCCGACGCGAACAGTTTGGGGCGCGTTGATCTGTCGCTCACGGGCATGACTTGCAACGCCTGCGCGCGGCGCATCGAACGTCGGCTCACGAATGCGGCGGGCGTGCGGAGCGCGAGCGTCAACTTCGCCACGTCGCGCGCCCGCGTGGAATACGACGCGCGCGCGACAGGCGCGGCCAGTTTGATCGGGACAGTCGAAGAGATCGGCTACGGCGCGAGCGACGCGGCGGAAGAAGGCGCGGCGGCGCGCGAGCAAGAGGCCACGCGCGCGGAACAAACGCAACTGCGCCGCCGCTTCATCGTCGCCGCCATGCTCTCCGCGCCCGTCCTGCTCGTCGCGATGTCGCACGGGCGCGTCGCCGCCTTCAACGTCTCCTGGATCAACTGGGCGCAGCTTGCGTTGACGCTCCCCGTCATTTTTTACAGCGGCTGGCCTTTCTATCAAGGCGCGTGGACGGCGCTCAAACATCGCGCGGCAGACATGAACACGCTCATCGCCACGGGCACGGGCGCGGCCTTCATCTATTCGCTCGTCGTGACAATCGCGCCCGGACTCGTCGCCGCCGAAGATCATTCAGCGACGATGCCGGGCATGAACGGCGTCGGCGGGATGCGTGTCGCGCCCGTGTACTTCGAGGCGGCGGGCGTGATCATCGCGCTCATCCTGTTGGGGCGATTGCTGGAAGCGCGCGCGCGGGGGAAGACCTCCGAGGCGATCAAGCGCCTGATGGGACTCCAACCGCGCACGGCGCGCGTCGTCCGCGAGGGCGGAAGGGAAGTTGATCTGCCCATCGAGGAAGTTGTCGTCGGCGACGTCGTGGTCGTGCGGCCGGGCGAGAAGATCCCGGTTGACGGCGTGGTGACGGAAGGCGCGTCGGCGGTGAACGAGGCGATGCTGACGGGCGAGAGCATGCCGGTCGAGAAGTCTGCGGGCGCGCAGGTGATCGGCGCGACGATCAACGGGACGGGGAGTTTCAAATTCCGCGCGACGAAGATCGGACGCGAGACGGTGTTGCAACAGATCGTGCGGATGGTGGAACAGGCGCAAGGGCAGCGCGCGCCCATCGCACGGCTGGCCGACGTGGTGAGCGGCTATTTCACGCCTGTCGTGATCTGCGTGGCGATTGCGGCGTTCGTCGTGTGGTTCATCGCCGCGCCCGTCGAGTCGCGTTTGAGTTACGCGCTCGTCAGTTTCGTGTCGGTGCTGATCATCGCGTGCCCGTGCGCGCTGGGGCTGGCGACGCCGACCGCCGTGATGGTCGGGACGGGGCGCGGCGCGGAGCACGGCGTCCTCGTCAAAGGCGGCGAGGCGTTGGAGACGGCGCACCGCCTGACGACTATCGTCCTCGACAAGACCGGCACGATCACGAAAGGGCAGCCCGCCGTGACCGACGTGTTGACTGCCGCGGGCTTCGACGAGGACGAACTGCTGCGTCTCGCCGCTTCCGCCGAACGCGGCAGCGAGCACCCGCTCGGCGAGGCCATCGTGCGGCGCGCGTCGGAGCGCGGGCTGGCGCTCGCCGATGTCTCCGCGTTCAACGCGCTGGCCGGTCACGGCGTCGAGGCGCAGGTCGGAGGGCGGCGCGTCGTGCTCGGCAATCTCAAGTTGATGACGGACGGCGGCGTCGAGTTGAAAGAGTTGCGCGAGCGCGCGGAGGTGTTGACGGAGGCGGGACGGACAATCATGTACGTCGCCGTTGACGGCAGGGCGGCGGGCGTCGTCGCCGTCGCGGACGAGATCAAGGCGGACTCGCGCGAGGCGGTCGTTGCGCTTCAAAGGCTGGGGCTGGAAGTCGTGATGATGACGGGCGACAGCCGCCGGACGGCGTTGGCGGTGGCGCGCGCCGTCGGCATCGAGCGGGTGCTGGCCGAAGTGTTGCCGGAGGGCAAGGCGGCGGAAGTGAAAAAGTTGCAGGCCGAGGGCAAGCGCGTGGCGATGGTGGGCGACGGCATCAACGACGCGCCCGCGCTCGCCGCCGCAGACATCGGCATCGCCATCGGGACGGGCACGGACGTTGCCATCGAAGCCTCGGACATCACACTGATCCGCGGCAGCCTGCAAGGCGTGGTGACAGCCGTCGCGCTCTCGCGGCAGACGATCAAAGTGATCCGGCAAAATTTGTTCTGGGCGTTCGTCTACAACACGCTCGGCATTCCGCTCGCGGCGGGCGCGCTCTACCCGTTCACGGGCTGGCTGCTCTCGCCCGTCGTGGCGAGCGCGGCGATGGCGCTCTCGTCCGTCTCGGTCGTCGCCAACAGCCTGCGGCTCAGGCGTTTTAAATTGTGAGTCGCTCCGTCTTCCTTTGCGTCTTTGCGTGAACTTATTCTTTGGCGAGCATCAGTCTCACGCAAAGGCGCAAAGAAGAGAAGTGTATGAGCGAGTGGTTGCGGCGTCGGCTTGGTGATGGAGGAAGTATGGACACGGCGGAAATAGTTGTCTTGCTGGGGGGCGTCGCGCTCATCGCCTTCGTGCTCTGGTACTTCTTCGCGGGCGAGGGCGTGCGCGCGGCGGCGGGCTTGACGGCGGCAGGCGCGCAACGTCTGCGCGTGCTGGTCAAGGGCGGCTACACGCCCGACGTGATCGTCGTGAAACGCGGCGCGCCCGTCGAACTCGACTTCTACCGCGACGAGACCAACTCCTGCACCGAGCAAGTTATCTTCGGCGACTTCGGGATCAGCCGCATGCTGCCCGCCTTCAAGACGACCCGCATCAACTTCACGCCCGAACGCGCGGGCACGTTCACCTTCAACTGCGGCATGAACATGGTGCGCGGCAAGTTGATCGTGGAAGATTAGGGGCGGCTCTTACGTCGCATCAGGGAAGGGGGCGGCCGCGCGTTTTCCGCTCGCGGCAAGTTAGCGCGGCGGCGCGCGTTCGTGCTAAATTGACGGCCACCGGAAAGCTGTCAGGTCGGCAACACCAACTCTGCAAACTTATGCGTCGCACGGCTCTCATCTTCGGCTTGCTACTCACGCTCACGGCGGGCGTGTGGGGCGGCGCGCTGGCCTCGGCCGCCTCCGCCTGGTGCTCGCACGAAGCAGGAGCGAGTTCCGCCGCCGACGCGCACGACTGCTGCCGCGCACGAATCGGCGACTCCGCAAGCGCACATCATTCCGACTCGCAGCCGACTCCGCACGATGCATCAACCACCCGGCACGAAAGATCAAACGCGCGAAATCAAACTAACGAATCGCACGCCGGGATGACTTGCGACGGCGCGGCCTCTGCTTCTACTCCTGAGACCGAAACTCCGGCGCTCGGCGCGCGCGGGTTGTCATGCGCCGACTGTTGCGCGGGCGGTTCAAGCGAAACTCCGGCGACGGCGTTTGTCGTCGCGCCCGAACAGGGCAAAGTTAAGCGCGACGCTGCGAGCGCGTCCGACGGAGCGCGTGAACGAAGCGCGCCCGCGCCGTCTCACGCTTCGCACCTCGCGCCCTCGCAGCACGCGCCGCCCGTGCCACCCGAACGCCGCCACATTCTGATCAGCGTCTTTCTCATCTAGCCTCTCCCGGACGTTTCCGGCCTCGCGCGCCCGCGCGAAAGTTTCGGCCGGAAGCGCGCAACCCTGCTCCCACGTCAATCAAAAATATTTGCACGCAAAAATATTTGCACGGATGTGCGGCGCGCGACACTCGCCCCGCCGCAACTTCAGAGGGTTTCCCAGAGGTCATAGATGAACTTACTAAAACTCACACACGACAACTTACGCGCGCCCCTCATGCGTGCGCTGGCGTTGGCCGCCTTGCTCTGCGTCACGGCGGCGGGCGCGCGAGCGCAACACGACCAGCACGGCGAACACCCCGCGCCGAAGAAGCCCGCGCCCGCCGCCACGACACCCACGCCTGCGCCGGTTAAACCCGCGCCCGCGGAAGTTGATCATTCCATGCACGCGCCCACACCTTCGCCCGCGACGGTTAAACCCGCGCCCGCCGCCGCGGTTGACCACAGCATGCACGCGGGGCACGACGCCGCGACGAAGGGCACTACTGAGGCTGAGGTTGTCAAAGAAGTCTCGGAGGCGGAGGTCAACGAGTTGATGGTGATGTCCGGTGACGTGATGGGCATCCGCAACGGCGCGAGCCGCACGAACTTCACGCCGATGGCGCAGATGGGTTCGGGCACGGCGTGGCAGCCCGCCGCGTCGCCGATGTACATGACGCACAAGGTCGCGGGCGATTGGCTCTTCATGTTTCACTACGAGGCGAAGCTCGGCGTGAACGCGCAGGGCGGGGCGCGCGGGGTGACGAAGTTCGAGTCGCAAAACTGGTTCATGCCGATGGCCTACCGGCGCGTCGGCGCGGGCACGCTGCAACTGCGCGCGATGCTCAGTCTCGAACCGCTGACGTTTTCCGGCGTGGGGTCGCCGCAGCTTTTCCAGACCGGCGAGACTTACAAGGGCGAGCCGATCATTGACGCGCAACACCCGCACGATCTGTTCATGGAACTCTCGGCGCAATACACCGTGCCGCTCGGCGACCGCGCGACGTGGTTCACCTATTTCGGTTTCCCCGGCGAGCCTGCGCTCGGCCCCGTCGCCTTCATGCACCGCCCGTCGGCCTCGGAGAACCCGACCGCGCCGCTCGCGCACCACTTACAGGACTCGTCGCACATCTCCTTCGGCGTCTTCACCACCGGCTTCACCTATCGTTGGTTCAAACTCGAAGGCTCTCTCTTCAACGGGCGCGAGCCTGATGAGCGACGCTACAACTTCGAGTTCAACCCGCTCAACTCGCGTGCGGCGCGACTCAGTTTCGCGCCCACGGCCAACTGGTCTTTTCAAGTGAGCCACGGCTTCCTGCGCAACCCCGAACAACTTGAGCCGGGCGACACGCGGCGCACCACCGCCTCCGTGCAGTACAACAAGGCGTTCGCGCGCGGCAACCTCGCGGCGGCCTTCATCTGGGGGCGCAATCACGAAAGCCACAGCGGCGAACTCTTCAACCTCAACGGCTACACCTTCGAGACGACTGCGAACTTCCTCGTGCGCAATTACCTCTACACGCGGCTCGAACTCGTGGACAAGAACGAACTGCTGCGCCACACGGAACTCGACGCGCTCGGCTTCGACCACGACGCGCATCCGCAGTTTCGCATCGGCGCGTACACCTTCGGTTACGCGCGCGACGTGTGGAACACGGAGCAGATGTCGGTCGGCGTCGGCGGCGACTTCACGTTCTATTCCAAGCCGGAAATTCTCGATTCGCTCTACGGCCACAGCCCGAAGTCATACAAGTTTTTTCTGCGCCTCCGTCCCGGCCGCATGAAGATGGACGGGCACGGCGACCACAACAACACGACGAACGTCAACGGCAACAACGACGCGCACGACAAACATTGAGCGCGGCGTCGAACATTTTCATTCACTCATTCGCAGGAGACAGTTTCACATGAAGAGATCGAAAAAAATCAGACCCGCGCTCGCGTCCGCTTTGTTGCTCGCGGCGGCGTTGTTGTCGCAGGCGTGCGGCGGCGCGTCTTCCGAACAGGCCGCGTCCACGCCCGCGCGTCAACCCGCTGCGGCGACGCCCGCGCAACAACAACCGCAGCAGTCGCCGCAGACCGCACAAGTCGTCCCGCAGTCCGCGCACGACGCGGGCGAGACGACTCCCGCGCCGGACGCCGACGACGCGCATCAGGGTCATTCGCACGGCGCGCCGGGGCGTGTGCCGCGCTTCGCCGCGACCGCCGCCGACTTGAAGAATCTGCCGCCCGTGCTCCCGGCGTCGCAGTTCACGGGGATGACGCGGATGGCCTACGCGGCGGTCAAAGAGATACCGCAGACCATCGCGCAACTGCCGTGCTACTGCCACTGCGACGAGGGCTTCGGCCACAAGAGTTTGCAGACGTGTTTCGTTGACGACCACGCCGCGCACTGCGCCACCTGCATCGAGGAAGCCCTGCTAGCCTACAAGCTGCAAAAAGAGGAGCGGCTCACCCCGGCGCAGATACGCGAACGCATCATCGCGCAGTACGGCGGCGCTAACTAGGGACGACGCGCGGCTGCAAGCCAGCGTTTGATTGTTGGCCGATGGAAACTTTATGAACCAGATCGCCGGGCGACTGTTGGACTCCGAGCGCGCGGGCATCGTCGCGCGCGGGCAGCGACTCGAACTCTTCACGATTGTCTATAACAGTCTGGAAGGCTTGATCGCCGTCGGCTTCGGCGCGCTCGCGGGGAGCATCGCGCTCGTCGGCTTCGGCTTCGACAGCGTGATCGAGGTCACGTCCGGCGCAGTCCTGCTGTGGCGGCTGCGCGCGGAGATGGACGAGAGGCGGCGCGAGCGCGCGGAGGCGAGCAGTTTACGCGTCGTCGGCGTCTGCTTTCTCGTGCTGGCGATTTACGTCGGCTACGAGGCCGTCGTGTCCCTGTGGCAGCGCGAGTTGCCGGAGCGGAGCGTGCCGGGCATCGTGTTGGCCGCCGTGTCGCTCGTCGTGATGCCGCTGCTGGCACGCGCCAAGCGAAAGGTCGCGCGCGACATCAACAGCGCGGCGATGACGGCGGACGCGAAGCAGACCGAACTCTGCACCTACCTCTCCGCGATCCTCCTCGGCGGGCTGGCGTTGAACGCGCTCGTCGGCTGGTGGTGGGCTGATCCGGTCGCGGCGTTGCTGATGACGCCGATCATTTTCGGCGAAGGTTACAAAGCGCTGCGCGGCGAACGTTGTTGTGAACAGGGAACGTGTCATTGATCGTGCCATTGAATTTATCTTTGAAGTCGCGCCTTGCGCGCGGGGAGAGTTTGTTGATGAAAAGATTATTACTGGGCGTCGCGCTGTCGCTGACCGTTGTGGCGACGACGGCGCGGGCGCAAGGCGAGGGAAGCGCGGCGGCGACGCTGAAGCTGGAAGGGCAGGTGGTCTGCTCGCAATGCTGGTTTGAATCGGACGACCGGACGAAGACGCCTTACGGCACGGCCGCCGATTTGAAGTGCGCCGTGGATTGCGCGGCGAAGGGCGTGGACGCCGCGCTCGCCGTGCGCGAAGGGGCGGGGAACAACTTCAAGCTCTACCTGCTGGAAGACGGACGCTTCGACAAGGGCGCGAAAGACTGGCTGGCCTTCATGGGCAAGCGCGTGGAAGTGGCGGGCACGGTGGAACGGCGCGGCGCAGGGCAGAAAAGCTATCTGAAGGTGAACGCTTTGAACGTCGTCGCCGGGAGCAACAACGCCGCGGCGGCGGCGTCCGTGTTGCAAGACGCGAAAGTGATCGGCACACAAGTTGAACTCGTGCTCCGAGACCTCTTCGGGACGGAGCAGCGTTTGAGCGCGCTCGGCGGGCGCGTGGTGGTGCTCAACTTTTGGGCGACCTACTGCGAGCCGTGTCGCAAGGAGATGCCCGACCTCGCGGCGATCCAGAACAACTACGCCGCGCTCGGCGTGCAGGTCATCGGCGCGTCGGCCGACGACCCGGCGGCGCGTCCGAAGATCATGGGGTTCATCAAGGAGACGAAACTCAACTTCCCCGTCTGGCTCGGCGCGACCGTGGGCGACATGGAGCGTTTCGGACTCGCGCCCGTGCTCCCCGGCACGGTCATCATCGGGCGCGACGGCCGCGTCGCGTGGCACAAGAGCGGCGTCATCAAAGAGGCCGAGGTGAAGAAGAAGATTGACGAACTGCTGGCGCAGGCGACGCAGGAACAGGCGCGCGCGGCGGCGGGCGCGAAGCCGCGCGCCGGAGGGGAGCAGCAGGCCAAAGCGTCGGGCGCGAAGGAAGAGGAGTACGCGTCGAGCGTCCCCTCTTGACCCTCTTGACCGGGAGAAGGCCGCGCCGTGAGCGGGGCAGGAAACGATAACAAAGAGCGTTGGGTTTACGGGATGCGCGTGCTCTCGAAGCAGATTCCGCGCGCGACCGTGCGCACGACGATCACCTACAAATTTCACCCGCGCCTGACGGCCGGGATCGAGTACAACCCCGGCGCGGACGAGATTGCGCCCATCGCCAATCTGCTCATCCTGACGGAGACGAAGCGTCGCCCCGCGCTGATGGTCGGCACGAGTTCGGATCGCATCGGCACGCCTTCGGGTCAGTCTTATTACATGACGCTGAGCAAGAGCCTGCGGCGCGAGACGGGATTGCCGATTGCGCCCTACGTCGGCATGGCCTTCGGCACGTTCCAGCACAGGTTGCTGCCCGTCGGCGGCATCAGCATCCAACTCGGCAGAAATTTCACCGCGCTCGTCACGCACAACGGCATCAACCTTCACCCGCTCCTGAATTACACGTACAACCGTCACGCCTTCTCCCTCATCATGGTGAAGAGCAAGTATCCGGGCGTGAGTTACAGCGTCGCGTTCTAGATCTTGGGTAAGGGGGAAAGGGTAAAGGGAAAGGTTAAGGCAAGAGAACTACTGCGTGGCTTAAGTTTTTCATCCCTTTCCCTTTCCCCGGTTTTCGATTGCTTTACCCTTCACCGTCCGCTTGCTAAGATGTGCGCGTAATAACAAAGGCGCGACACAGTCGAATGATTTCTCCCCGCCGGACAGCGACGACGCTTGTTCTCCCCTTCCGG
>JAUZFQ010000255.1 GCA_030838445.1 Pyrinomonadaceae bacterium
CGGGCCTGAACTGCCCGTCGTCCGCGCGCTGACGATTCAAGCGATGGCGCGCGACGCTGATCGCGTGATGTAAGTCGTCCAGTTGTTCGCCGTCGAGCCGTATGGTCTTCTGGCAACACCAGCCGAGGCCCTCCGTCCATGTCGAGAGACGAAGCGCGACGCAAGGCTGCCCCTCGCGATCTTCAATAACGACTTCGACTTGTTGATCGACACGATCTGACGGAAGTACATGCGGCGTCGTAGTGGCACGGTTCGAGGATTTCACTAACTTGGACTCCTAAAGAATATCAATAATAGCCGGGGTTATTGGATTTCGCTATTTGGTGCGAAATTGAAATCCAATTTCAAAACCTATTATCGCGGCCGCCCCGCCCGTCTGTCAAGACAAAATTTATTGTCGGCTAAATTTAATTCTCGTCGGACAAATTTTTTAGCCGGACAGACTTTCGGCTCAGACATTCGCCTCAGTCTTCGCCGGACGGTTTTTCGAGCGCGGCGAGGCGGGCTTCGAGTTGGCGGATGGTGCGTTGCATGTCGCCGAGGCGGCGGAAGGCGGCGGTAGAACGCAGCCAGTCGCGGTTGTCGAAGGCGGGGATGCCGGAGAGCATTTTGCCGGGGGGCACGTCGTGGCTGGTCGCGCTCTTGGCCGTGAGCACGCAGTCGTCGCCGATGGTGAGATGTCCGGCAACGCCCGCCTGACCAGCGAGGATGACGCGGTTGCCGATGTGCGAACTCCCTGCGAGACCGACCTGCGCGCAAAGGAGCGTGTCTTCGCCAACCGTGCAGGAGTGGCCGATCTGGACGAGGTTGTCTATCTTCGCCCCGCGCGCGATGCGCGTCTCGCCGACCGAGGCGCAGTCAATCGTCGTGCCCGCGCCGATCTCCACGTCGTCGGCGATGAGGACACGGCCGGTCTGCGGAATTTTCAACCAGCGGCGTTCTTCGTCCTTTGCGTAGCCGAAGCCGTCCGAGCCGACGACGACGTTGTTGTGGATGATGACGCGCGCGCCGACCTGTGTGCCCTCGCGGAGCGCGACGCCGGAGTGGAGCGTGGAATCTTCGCCGACGCGCACGCCGTCGTAGATCGTCACGTTCGGGTAAATGCGCACGCCCGCGGCGATCTCCACGTCGCGCCCGATGACGACGCACGCGCCGATGATGACGCGCTCGTCAACACGCGCCGAAGGATCAATGACCGCCGACGGGTGGACGAACGGCGCGAACTCCGGTTCGGGATGAAAGAGGCGCAGGGCGCGCGTGTAGGCGAGGTACGGGTCGCGCGTGCGGAGGACGGCAATGTCCGTCCTGCCCGCTTCGACGCCCGCAGCGAGATAGACGGCGGAGGCGCGCGTCGTCTGCACGCGCGGCGTGTAGCGCGGGTTGGCGAGGAAGGCGACGTGCCCGGCCTCGGCCTCGTCGAGTCCGGCCGCGCCGTTGATCTCGATCTCTTCGGTCGCGCCTTCGACGGTCGCGTTGGTCAGGCGTGCCAGTTCTGAAAGTCTCATCAGCAAATGGGCGTGCGCGCAAGATACATCGTCGGGCGGGTGTCTGATGCACCGTCGGGCGAGTCTGTTGAGCGCACGCGTCTCCTACATTAGATTCACCGGATCGATCTCGACGTTGACGCTGTTCAGGTCGCAACTGCTCGAAGCGCCCGCCTCGGCGAGTGCGAGGTCGAGCAGGGAACGCATGCGCGTGCGGTTGCGCGCCTTGAGCAAAATTTGGAAGCGGTGCTCGCCGCGCAGGCGCGCGAGAGGGGCGGGCGCGGGGCCGAGGATGCGACAGGCGCGCTCCGTGTTGGCGCGGTCGAGCGCTTGACGAATTTCCGCGGCGGTCGCCTGCACGCGCGTCAGGTCTTCGCCGTGAATGAGGAGCGACGCGAGCGAGACGAAGGGCGGGTAGCTCAAAGTTTCGCGGTAGCGGATTTCCTCTTCGTAGAACGTGTCGTAGTCCTGCGCGCAGGCGTGGCGCAAAGCGTAGTGTTCGGGGTGGAACGTCTGGATGAGCACGCGCCCGGCGAGCGTGCCGCGCCCGGCTCGACCCGCGACCTGCGTGATCAACTGGAACGTGCGTTCGCTGGCGCGGAAGTCGGGCATCGCGAGACCGGCGTCAACCGAGACGACGCCGACGAGCGTGACGTTCGGGAAGTCGTGGCCTTTGGCGATCATCTGCGTGCCGACGAGCATGTCTAATTCGCCCGCGCCGAAGCGCAGGATGGCCTGTTCGTAGGTGTGGCGGCGCGCGGTGGTGTCGCGGTCGAGACGCGCGATGCGCAGGGTGGGGAAGCGTTGTTTAATAATTTCTTCGATCTGCTCCGTGCCTTCGCCGACGAAGTAAATGTACTTGCCCTTGCACGCGGGGCACTCGGTCGGCGGCCTGCGCCGGTGGTCGCAGTAGTGACAGATGAGACTGCGCTCGCGCTGGTGGTAAGTGAGCGTCACGTCGCACTGCGGGCACTGCATCCGCTCGCCGCACGAGCGACACAAGACGAAACTCGAATAGCCGCGACGGTTGAGCAGGACGATTGATTGTTCGCCGCGCGCGTGCGTCTCTTCGATGGCGTCGAAGAGTTGGGGCGAGAGCGCCTGCTGCTTGCCCGCGCTCTGGAAGACCTCGCGCATGTCCACGATCTCGGCGGCGGCCATCGCGCGGTTGGCGATGCGGTTGGGCAGACGCAGGTAGCGATACTTGCCGCCGCGCGCGTTGTGAAAAGATTCGAGCGAGGGCGTGGCCGATCCCAAGACGACGACGGCGCGCTCTTTCGACGCGCGCATCACCGCCGTGTCGCGCCCGTTGTAATAGGGCGACTCCTGCTGGCGGTAAGAGGCTTCGTGTTCCTCGTCCACGATGATGATGCCGAGGTCTCGGACGGGCGCGAAGACCGCCGAGCGCGTGCCGATGACGACGCGCGCCTCGCCGCGTTTGATGCGGCTCCACTCGTCGTAACGCTCGCCGGTCGTGAGCGACGAGTGGAAGATGGCGACCGCCTCGCCGAAGTGCGCGCGCAGGCGGCGCGAGAAGACGGGCGTGAGCGCGATCTCCGGGACGAGCATCATGGCCGAGCGGCCGAGCTTGAGCGCGGTGCGCATGGCGCGGATGTAGATTTCGGTCTTGCCGCTGCCCGTCACGCCGTGCAGCAGGAAGGCCGCATAGGCGCGTTCGGCATGCAGCGCGGTTTCGATCTCCGAGAAGGCCGCCGCCTGTTCATCCGTCAGAATAAATTCCGTGTTCTCCGGCAGGCGCGCGTGAGCCAGCGGGTCGCGGCGCACTTCGCGGACGAACACCTCGACGACCCCGCGCCGCTCAAGCGTCTGGATGGACGAGACCGACGCGTTCGCGGCGTCGAGCAACTCTGCGAACAACATCTCGCCGCCGGATACGATGAGCGCGTTGACGATGCGCTCCTGCGCCGCGTTGAGCGCGCGCGCGCCGTCGCCCGCGTGGGCTTCGGGCGGCAAGAGGCGCACGGCCTTGCGACGTTTGGCGCGCGCCTGCGCGGTGCGCGCGCGGTGCGTGATCTTGATCCAGCCTTGCTGTTCGAGTTGGCGTGCGAGTGTGGCGGCGCGCGTCTGGCCGAAGTGTGTGGCGAGGTTGCGGAGAGTGGTTTCGGCCTCGTCGGCGATCAGTTGGAGGGCGCGCGCCTTGTTCGTGGCGGCGCGGCGCGCGGGGAGACGCGCGAGTTCGTCGCGGCCTTCCGCGGTGGCGGCGAGGATTTGTTCGACGGTCGAGTTGAGACCGGCGGGCAGCGCGGCTTTCAAGACCTCGCCCCACGGCGCGGCGTAGTAGTCGGCGAGCCAGCGCGTCAGCTCCAACACGTCCGTTGAGATGAGCGGTTCGGCGTCAAGCAACGCCTCCGCCTCCTTGATGTCCGACTCTTCCAGTTCGACGCCCGCGTCAAGCTCTTGATGCAGGGCGACGATGTAGGCCGTCAGCAACTTGCGCCCGAACGGCACGAGCAGACGCGCGCCGACCTGCGCTTCCTCGCGCAACGCCAGCGGCAGCCGGTAGGTGAACGTCTGCGACAGGCGCAGCGGCACGGCGACCTCCGCGTATTGCGGCGGCGGCGAAGAAACTGCCTTAGCGACGCCCGCGGGCTTGGCGTCGGTGTCGGGCGGGCGGAGGATGACGGTCGAACTTTGCACGGCAAGTTAAATTAACGTGAAGCGTGCAAAAGGTGAAGCGGGGAAAGGATAAGTCTCACGGTGCGGGCTGACGGGGGAAAGTGTGGGGCGGCCTTGGAGCGGATAGCGCACCGCCCGCGCGCCGTGACCGGCGGGGATGGTGTTGCGTTTGTCGGGGGCGAGCGCTCGACGGTAAGTTGTGTTGACGCGGCCGCCGTTGCGCGCGGCGGCGCGTCCGGGGTCAATTGACTTGCCAGCACGTCGCGACGGGTCAACTCTCAGGGCAACTTCGCATTGAGGTTGCCCAGCACGCAGAGGCTGTCGCGGTTGAGGCGCAGCAAGCTGGCCGCATAGTTTTTATTCGCATCGCGAAGCGCGGTGATGTGCCGGTTGAAGACGTTGATCACGCGGTCGGAGACCACCTGCGCCGTCTCGCCCTCGGCGAAGGCGCGATCAATTTCCGAGTCGCACTCGAAGAAAATTTCGGCCATGTCATCGGGGAAGGTGAAGTTCTCCCCGTAGCCGAAGAAGGCGGCGCACCCGTTGTCAACCAAATCCGGCCCCAGCGTGTTGCCCAGCCCGCACGACAGGAAGTGAACGATCTTCCCCTGCACCTCTGCCGGATCGTAGTTCCCGATGCCATAGATTTCGTCGTTGGAGTTGCCGGTGAACGCTATATTCTCGACGCCGTGCCCGACGCCTGTCATGTACTTCAGTCCGGCCTTTATCGCCTCAACCTTCACGAGGTTACGCAGGGACGGGGGCGGCGTGGGCGAAAAGCGCGTGACGGTATGACCGAAGCTCGTAAAATGGGGGTAGACGTTCGTCTCGCGATACGCTGCGGCTCGACGCGTGAGGGGATCGGAGTTTGAGTCAAGAGCCAAGACCACCATAATCTTTTCGCGAGCCGCCCCGGTTGGACGAGTCTCGCCTCCTTTCAAAAATTTACTCGGCGAGCTTCTCGCCCCGCGCCAGGTTAATCATGTCTTCGATCATCATCATCTCGACCTTCGCGATGATGTTCCCGGCGCGCGATCTGCTCGTCACCTCGTGGATCGCACGCTTTTTGTCAATGATGCCGTCCACGCCGTACATCGAAAGCTCGAACTTGCGCTGAGCCTGAATGCGCCGGGCGACCAGCGAGTGGCGTTGCTCGTCCGTCAGTTTCGCGCCGGGCAAAATTTCCGGCCGCTCTTTGATCAACTCGCGCAGCGTCACGAGCCTCTCTCCGCGCGTCTCGAAACCGATGGGCAACTCCCACTGCTTCTCCGGTATGTTATCCAGCAATGCCAACGACTCGGAGACGTCGTCGTGGGCGTTGGTTTTCTCGCCAGGATTTTCTGCGGCCATAAAGTTTTCCTCTCGTCATTACTGAACAGGAGACTGTCGTCACATTCTCCGGTCAACTTGGGGAAGCCTTCCCCTCAAGATGTCTTCATCTCTATATGTCGCGCACCCTCAACTTATTTCGTTCTTCCCGCGCACATGTCGCGGCCGTGAGTTAACGGGAGCGGCGGCGTGCTTTCAGGGCGAGGGCTTTCCGGTGACGCGGAAGCGATAGGTGGCGACATCTTCCGTGCTGCCGCCTGCTTCCCCCGCGCCTTTTAGAAGCAACTGGTAATCACCTTCGGCCAGAAGTGTGGCAGGTAAGTTCAGCACGATCACGCGGGCGTCGCCCTCAGACCTCGGCCGGAGGCCACCGATCTTGATCAGGTGTTCGTCCCCGTCGAGTTGGAGCACGGCTTGATAACTACGAAAGTCATCCGACGGAAGGTCGAAACGCAGTTGCACGCCCCGCACGTTTTCGTCCAAGACGACTTTCCGCAAATCACTACCGCTTCTCACCTGTCCTTGCGTCAAGACCAGGGCGGCGACGTTAGGCGGGGTTGTTGCGGAGGCTGTCTCCGCGTCCTGTACGGGTTGCGGGTTCAGTGCGATCAACTCCGCTTCGAGTTCCACGCGTTGTTGCCGCTCCTGCCGGAAAAGGATCAGAGACCAGGAGCCGTAGGCGACGAGCAAGACCAGCGCTGCCGCCGCCAGCAACGGCGCGTATCCGGCGGGGCGTAGGTGTTGGAGGAAAGCAGGCGTCCATGAACGACGCTTGGCGATCTCAGTCGCCGCTGCTGCGACGGGTTCGGGCGATGTCTCATCTTCTGCGATGGAGACGTATTTCTTGAGAGAACGGGCGAACCTTAACTTGAGGCGACGTTCGGGAGTTAAGAGAAAATGGCGTGTGAAATCCTCCGACTCGCGCCCGGACAGCGACCCGCTGAGATAACTGTCAATCAACTCGTCTTCGGCGATCAGCATCTCGTCCAGATATTCTTGGCGGGTGAACAGGCGCTCTTCGACCGAGTGCTGAGCCTCCTGATCCAACTCCCCCAGGAGGTACTGTCTTAGTAATATCTGATCTCCGGACATGCCTGTGAGTTACCCTTCTTGCCGACGACGTGAGAGTGTGCCCTTCCTGCCTACTTCTATTAAGGTATTACATTATCGAGCAATCCATTTCGCTGTAATCCATTTTCCAT
>JAUZFQ010000263.1 GCA_030838445.1 Pyrinomonadaceae bacterium
CGTTGCGGCGGGTGGCGAACGCGACGCGCGCGCCGTCGCCGCTGATGGTCGGGTGGAGCGGAACGTCTGTGGCGCGCGAGCCGAGCGAGGTGAGTTGGCGTAGTTGATCGTTGCGCCCGTCGTAGAGAAACACCTGCGTCGTCCGCGCCGCCGTGCGCGCCGCATAGACCACGCGCCGCCCGTCGGTGCTGATCGCGCGGCCGTAGGTCAGTGACAACTCTTCAACGTCGTCGGCGACGACGCGCGTTGAATTATCGGCGCGATCAAACAACATCAAATCGCGCGGGTGTGAAGTCTCGCCGTCGGTCGCTTGGGCGTCGCGGATGAAAGCGACGCGCGTGCCGTCGCCGCTGATCTTGGCGTCGGTCGAGTCGGCCGGGTTGGTCGTGTCGGTGAGTTGGGTGGTGCGGCGGGTCGTCGTGTCGAAGAGAAATATTTCGAGGTTCGCGTCGGGGTTTGCGCCGGTGAGGTCGCGGTTGGAGGCGAAGGCGACGAGCGTGCCGTCATCGGAGAGCGAGGGTTGGAAATTACCGTCGGCGGTGCGGTCGGCCGGGTCGCGGGGCGTGGTGTGCGTGAGTTGTTGCAGGCGTCCGTCGGCGAACAAAAATATCTCGGAGTTGCCGTCGGCGTTTTCGCCCGTGAGGTTTTCGCGGCTGGCGAAGGCGAGGCGCGAGCCGTCGCGCGACACGGCCGGGGCGGGCGCGCGCGAGGCGGCCACGGTGTCGAACGCAGCGGTCTCTGCGGAGAGGTCGGCGCGGTACGTGTGAAAGCCTGTCGAGTTGCCTCCGCCCGCGTCTCTGCCTCCGCCTGCGCCGATCAGGTCGGCGGTTGATTCAAACGCGAGGCGACGCCCGTCGCCGCTGATGGTGGGGTTGAGGTTGAGTGCGTGTTCCGGCGTCACGGTGACGCGACGCAACGCTCCGCTCTGCGAGCGCACGGCCGCGACCCACAGGCAGAGCGCGAGGGTGGCGAGGAGAAGTGCGTAGAGTCGCCTTGCGTAGGCGTTCGTGGTGTGAGCCTTCAGGGCGTGAGAATTTCCGGCGTGAGCGTTCGTGGCGTGAGCGTTCAAGGTCGTGCTCCTGCCGCCGCGCACACGTGGAGGCCGCCGGGCGCGCCGGTGAAGTTGGCGATTTTTTTAACGGGGCGTGAGTCTGTGGGTCGGACGCTTCGGCGACGTGCGCGTTGAGGGTTGCGCCGAGGCCGTCAATTCGCGCGACGGGTTTAAAACTCGCTTGAGGTAACGCGCCGCGCGCCGGTGTCTCCTGCACTTAACGCGCGGCATTCTACAGCCCGGCGCGAAAAATACAAGCAAAAGTTGCTTGCTAAAAACGTTGCAGCGGTTAACCGCCGTCTGAACGTGACGGTTAACCGGGAGTTGAAGCGACTAGACGGCGGCTCGCGTCGTCTCGCGCTGCGCGCCGAACTCCGGCAGCGCCTCGAAGACTTCGAGCGCGTAGCGGACGTTGTTGAACGGGGCGGAGACTTGCACGCCTTGAATCAACTCGCGCACTTCGAGCAGAGACTCGCGCGCGATCTGTAAGCCTTCGTCGCGGGCGGCCTCTTTGCCGGTGTCGGAGGCGCGGCGCATGCGTTCCATGATCGAAGGCGTGACGCGGACGCCCGGCACTTCGTTGTGGAGAAACTCTGCGTTGCGGTAGGAGACGAGCGGCCAGATGCCCGCGATCACGGGGATGCGGACGTGCTCGATCAACTTGAGGAAGTCGCGCAGTTGTCCCACGTCGAAGACGGGCTGCGTGATGGCGTACTCCGCGCCCGCTTCGACCTTGTACTCGAAACGCTTGATCTCCTCTTCCAGGTTGATCGCGCCGGGGTTGACGCCGACGCCGATGCAGAAAGAGGTAGGGCAGCCGATGGGATTGTTGCCGAGGTCGAGACCATGGTTGAGTTTGCTGACCATGTTGGTCAGGCCGATTGAGTCAATGTCGAAGACGGCGGTGGCGTCCGGGTACGGCCCCATCTTCGGCGGGTCGCCCGTGATCAAGAGCAGGTTGCGAAGGCCGAGCGCGGCCGCGCCTAAGAGGTCGGACATCATGCCGAGCAGGTTGCGGTCGCGACAGCAATAGTGGAGCACGGCTTCGAGGCCGATCTCGCGTTCGACTAAGAGGGCGGTGGCCTGCGCGCTCATGCGCGTCTGCGCGCGCGGCCCGTCGGGGATGTTGACGGCGTTGACGCCCGCGGTCTTGAGCAGGCGAATTTGATCGAGCGTCTTCGCGGCGTCGCAGCCTTTCGGCGGCAGCACTTCGACGGTGGTGACGAACTCGCCGTTGGCGATGCGGCGCGCCCAGTTGGAACGCTCGGCGAGCGGCACGACCTGTATGTCGGCGGGCTGCAACTCTTCGACGCGCGCGGGGCGTGCGGGCTTGGCCGCTGTAGCGCGTTGCTTGCGCGGCGAGGCGGCGCGCACGGCGTCGGAGATGAGTTTGACGTGCGCGGGCGTCGTGCCGCAGCAGCCGCCGATCACTTTCACGCCCGCCTGTATGAGACGCTTCGCGTACTTCGCCATGTACTCCGGCGAGCACATATAAAATTGCCGCCCCTGCACGTCGCGCGGCAGTCCGGCGTTCGGCTGCGCGGACAGTTTCTTGTCCGTCACGGCGCGCATCTTCTCGATGGCCGTGAGCACGTCGGCGGGGCCGACGCCGCAGTTGAGTCCGATCACGTCCGCGCCCCACTCGTCGAGGCGCGCGGTGAAGACTTCGGGCGTCGTGCCGTAGGAGGTGTTGCCATCCGAGAGGATCGTCATCTGCGCGACGACGGGCAAATCGCAGAGTTCGCGCACGGCTTGGAGAGCCTGACGTATCTCGGAGATGTCGGAGAAGGTTTCGAGGACGAACAGGTCAACGCCGCCTTCGAGCAGCGCGGAGATTTGCTGCTTGAACATCTCCTTCGCTTCGTCGAAAGAGGTGGGGCCGTAAGGCTCGATGCGTAGGCCGAGCGGGCCGATTGCGCCCGCGACGTGGCAGCGTTCGCACGCGGCCTCGCGCGCGAGCCGTGCGGCGGTGATGTTGATCTCGCGCAAGTTCGCGTCCAGCCCGTACTGCTGCAAGTTGTGCGCGGTCGCGCCGAAGGTGTTCGTCTCGATCACGTCCGCGCCCGCGCGCACGTACTCCTGATGCACCTCGCGCACGAGATCCGGGTTCGTCAAATTCAACTCGTCGTAAGAGCGGTTGATGTAGATGCCCTTCGCGTAGAGCTGTGTGCCCATCGCGCCGTCGAACACCGTGATCTGATCGCCCGCGAGTAAGTCTCGAAAGTTATCCATAGAAAGGCTGTCCGTTGTCCGTGGTCAGTTGTCCGTTGTTCGCCGTAATAGTTAGCGTCCGTCCGGTTGGGTCACAAA
>JAUZFQ010000022.1 GCA_030838445.1 Pyrinomonadaceae bacterium
CTGGCCGCCCGGTTCAACCGTCAGGCGATTCATCTGTCCGGCGTTCGCTTCGACGACGGTGCGCCCCTCGTAGACGAGGTCGTCGGACGAAGGCGCGAAGCCCGTGAGCACGCGCTGCACCTGCGCCGGATTCAGGCGTGCGGGATCAGTGGAGTCGCGCGCGTCGTAGCCGAAGAGTTCAAATTCGATGCCGCACATCCACTCGGCGGCGGGCTTCGCGCCGCGCCGCAAGTTCTCCTCGAAGAGCGACACGGAAGACACGTCAATCGCGTCGGTCAGCAGAGGAAAGCGCGCGCTGTCATCCGCGTGTGCGACGGGGCGAACGGCAGCGTCGGCGGCATCGCCCGTCGCGCATCCGTTCAACGCGTCTTCGATGAGTTGGTCGTGGGTCATACGCGAAACCGCAAATCCGCTAGCGCGCGACGAAGAGGTTGCTGCTGAAACGGCCGCCCTCGTCCGTCCAACGACGCGTACACGCGAAGCCGGTCTCGGCCGCGAGCGCGTCGAGTCCGTCCCGGTCGTACTTGTAGGAGTTCTCTGTGTGGACGCGCTCGCCCGCATCGAAAGTGATCTCAAGGTCGAGTCCGGGCAGACGCACGATCTGCTCACTCCTGCTTTCGATGTAGATTTCGACGCGCCCCGCCGCCTCGTTGTAAGCGGCGACGTGGCGGAAGGCGCGCACGTCGAAGTCTGCTCCGAACTCGCGGTTGAGACGGACGAGTTGATTGAGGTTGAAGGCGGCCGTCACGCCGAGCGCGTCGTCGTAGGCGGCTTCCAGAGTGGCGCGGTCTTTCTTCAAATCCGCGCCGAGTAAGAGCGCGTCGCCTTCGCGGAGCACGCCGCGCAGCGCCCGCAAAAATTGCTGCGCGCCGTCGCGGTCGAAGTTGCCGACGTTCGAGCCGAGGAAGAGCGCGAGGAGTCGTTCGTCCGAGCGCGCGTCGCGCCCGCGACTCAAGTGTTCGAGCGCGCCGTCGTAGTCGCTGGCGTAAGCCTCTATGCGGAGCGCGGGGTAGACCTGGAGCAACGCGTCGGCGCTCGCCGTGAGTGCGGAGGCGGAGATGTCCACGGGGCGATAGAGCAAGTCGGGCTGTCGTTTGAGGATCGCTTCGATGACGCGGCGCGTCTTGGTCGCGCTGCCGCTGCCGAGTTCGAGCAGCGAGAGCGGCGCGCCGTCCGACGCGCGCGAGGATGCGGCGGCGACGACGATCTCGTCGGCGTGGCGCGCGAGGATTTCGTTCTCGGCGCGCGTCAGGTAATACTCCGGCAGGAGACAGATGGCGTCGAAGAGTTCGCTGCCGAGTTCGTCGTAAAAGTACTTGGGGAAGAGTTGCTTGGGCGACGAGCCGAGGCCGCGCGCAACGTCGCGTGCGAAGGCGGCGCGGGCGTCCTCTGTGTCGAAGCGTTGGAGGCGCAGGCGTGCGGCGTGGGGGGCGTCGGCAGTGGGCGGCATCGTCGTAAAAATTCTTCGCTCGGCGTTATCGAGTCACGGCTTCGGAGTGAGAATCCTAAAATTTCGCTTGATGCGCTCTCCCGTTTGTTCGTCCGTTTCGCATGCTATCATAACTCGTCAAAGTTCACTGTCAACCGACGACGGAGAGCAAGTTTCAAGTTTCAGGTTTCAGGTTTCAAGACTGAGGTTCTTCGGTCTTTAACTTGAAACCTGAAACTTGAAACTTGAAACTTGCTTATGATTGAAGAGGCCGCACGGATCGCGGAGATGTTGGAGGCGACGCGCGCCGTCACCTTGAGGCTGTTCGACACGGTGGCGCGCGAGGCGGATTTACACGAGAGTCCGGGCGGCGGCTTCCGCCCGGTCATCTGGCATCTCGCGCACATCGGCGTCTTCGAGGCTTACTGGATTCTGCAAAAGGTGAAGGGCGACGACGCGCCCGACGCGCGCTACGAACGCATCTTCGACCCCATCGCCACGCCGCGCGAGAACTCGAAAAATCTCCCCGCGCGCCGCGAGATGGAAGCCTACCTCGCGCGCGTCCGCGACGCGACGCGACGCTATCTCGAAGAGGCACGCTTCGACGACGACGCGCCCACGCAATCAACGCTCCTGCGCGACGGCTACGTCTTCCAACTCGTCCTCGAACACGAGCGGCAGCATCAGGAGACGCTCGCCTACCTCCTGCACATGCTCGACCCCGCGAAGAAAAAGCGCGTAACGCCCGACTCGCAGGGCACGGCCGCGAATGTTTCGCACAACGTGACGACGAGCCATTCACCCGACGCGACAACGGGCGGTTCGCACGACGCGTCGCAAGTCGCCGCGCTCGCGTCGTCGTCCACGGCTGCGCCCGTCGTCGCCGCGCGCGACATGGTGACGGTCGCGGCGGGCGAGTTTACGTTGGGTGCGCCGTGGCGGATGTTCGTCTACGACAACGAACTGCCCGCGCACGCGGTCGCGCTGCCCGCTTTCAAAATTGACCGGCTGCCGACGACCAACGAAGAGTACGCGCACTTCATTGCAGAGGGCGGCTACGCGCGGCGCGAGTGGTGGGACGAAGAGGGCTGGCAGTGGCGCGAGCGCGAGAACTGGACGCGCCCGTTCTACTGGACGGAGAGCGTCGCGGGCGACACCGCCGCGCGTGGTTGGAGCGTTCGCACGATGTTTGAAGAGGGCGCGCTCAAGCCGGAGCATCCGGTGGCGGGCGTGAGTTGGTATGAGGCGTCGGCCTACGCTCGGTTTAAGGGAAAGCGTTTGCCGACGGAAGCCGAGTGGGAGAAGGCCGCTTCGTGGGACGCACAGGAGAGACACAAACGCCTCTACGCGTGGGGCGACGACGCGCCGGACGAGACGCGCGGCAATTTCGACCTGCGTCTCTGGGACACGACGCCCGTCGGCTCTTTCCCTGCGGGCGCGAGTAGTTACGGTTGTCTCGACATGAACGGCAACGTCTGGGAATGGACGAGCGACCCGTTCGCCGGTTACGAGAACTTCAAGGCCTACCCCTACCCAGAATATTCCGAGACGTGGTTCGACGGCGACCACCGCGTCCTCAAAGGCGGCTCGTGGGCGACCCACCCTTCAATCCTGCGCACCTCTTTCCGCAACTTCTTCCGACGCCACTTCCGCATCGCCTTCGCCGGAATCCGCTGCGCCGCGGACGCGTAAACGAACCGCGACCTACAACGTCTGCAAGTCGGCGCAGCACGCGGCGCAGCGCGCGGCCTTGAGCGGGATGGTGGACAGGCAGTGCGGGCAGTCTTTGGTCGTCGGCGCGTCGTCGGTCGCCTGCTTGCTCTTGAGGCGGTTGACGTAGCGGACGATGAGGAAGATGACGAAGGCGACGATGAGGAAGGTGATGATGTCGTTGATCAGTTGGCCGTAGGCGACGACGGGGATGCCTTCGGCCTTGGCGGCGGCGAGGCTCGCCGGGCGCGGCTTGTCCGAGAGGTTGATGAAGAGGCCGGAGAAGTCTACGCCGCCGAGCAAGAGGCCGATGGGCGGCATGATCACGCCGTCAACGAGCGTCGTGATGATCTTGCCGAAGGCGGCGGCGATGATGACGGCGACGGCGAGGTCTATGACGCTGCCGCGTTTGATGAACTCTCTGAATTCTCTGAACATGTGGGACGCTCCGAAGTTTTCCCGAAGGGCGAGGGGACGTACCGGGAGAGTGGGGTCGTGCGGCGTGAGTTCTATTGTATTCGCGCGGCCAAGTCAACCGGAATCCGCGCCCGCCGCCCGTCGCCCTGTTTGGCTTTCCGCGCCGCCTTCCATTACACTCGCGGCGGTTTACAGACAACTTTCGGCGGCAAGAGTACTGGGATGAGTGAACTGCGAGAACAACGCTGGTCGGTCGTGAGCGAACGCGGCTGCGAGGCGTCGGGCGCGACTTACGAAGAGGCGGCCGGGCTGGTGCGTCGCCTGCGCGGCGACAAAGTTCACGGCCTCTGCGTCATCAGCGACGAAGCCGCGCGCCGTTACAACTCGAACAACCACCACGCCACCATGGCCGCCGCTGAACCGGCACACGTCGCCGCGCCGGAAGCCGCCACCCCCGCGCCGCCCGCCAAAAAACGCGCCCCGCGCCGCAAAAACGCGAAACTCTCCTAGCCAAATTCAATATTGACGCGCGTCAGCCGGAGCAGCCAGCCGCCAAAAACCTCTTTTTCCGCTGTAAATTTAAACTTTCACCCTGCGAATTCATACTTTCACCGTGCGAATTCATACTTTCACCGTGGGAATTTGAACTTTTACACTGCGAATTCATAGTTTCGCGCTGCGGATTCATACTTTCACCGTGCGAATTCATAGTTTCGCAGTGTGAATTGATACTTTCGCTCTGCGAATGTGAACTTTCGCGTTGCGGATTCATAGTTTCACTCTGCGAATTCGCACTTCCGCGTTGTAAATTCATACTTTCACGGTGCGAACGCACACTTTCACGCTGCGGATTGAGACATTCGCAGTGTAAATTCACCCTTTCACGTTGTTAATTGAGACTTTCGCGCTGCTGGTTATAACTTTTAACCTGCGGAAACGGACTTCCGGAGCGCGGGTTCACACTTCCACGCCGCAAATCGAGATTTGCGCGACTGATGGCTGAACTTTGATTTTACCGGCGCAGGCGGAAGTCCGCGACGAGCGGGAGGTGGTCTGAGGCGACGAGCGCGGTGAGGCTTTTGTGCAGGGTCAGTTGACGGAGTTCGAGCGCGGGGTCGTAGTAGATGTGGTCGAGGTGGACGAGCGGGAGCGCGCCGGGATAGGTGCGCGGGCTGCGCAGGTGCGTGCGCACATCCGCGCTCTCAAGGTGCTCGGTCAGAAGGCGCGTCGCCAAGCCTTTCGTCCACTCGTTGAAGTCGCCGAGGATGATGCGCGCGCCCGTCAGTTCCGCGCTGCCGAGTATCTTGTCGCCGACGAGTTGGCGCGCCTGATGGCGACGCTCGATGTAGGCCGTGCCGAGATGAACGTTGAAGAGGTGTATGAGTTGACCGGCTGACGCGCCGCCCGTCTCGATGTCCACGCGCAGGCAGCCGCGCCGCTCGCGCCCGCGCCACGTGATGTCGTAGTTGTGTACGTGTCGCCACGGCAGGCGGCTGAGGATGACGTTGCCGTACGCGCCGCCCGCGAGCCGCCGGTTCTCGCCGAGACAGTAATCGTAGCCGAGTTCTTCGGCGATGAAGCGCGCCTGATCCATCTCGCGCGCCGCGCCCCCGACACTCAACACCTCTTGCAGCGCGATGATGTCCGCGTCCAACTCGCGCAACACCGAAGCGATACGCGCCGGGCGCACGCGCCGGTCGAGGCCGCGGCATTTGTGTACGTTGTAGGTGACGATGCGGAGCATGGAAAAGCTGTCCGTGGTCAGTTGTCCGTGGTCAGTTGTTGGGTTGAATCTTTAGTAACTAACGCATGAATCACAAAACAACTGACCACTGACCACGGACAACTAACAAGGTTTTATTGTTGTCGCTCCAACAGCATCCCGAACAGTTCGTGTGCGCGTTCGAGGATGGGGCGGCGTCGCCATTCGGCGTAGGAGACGGCCTTGCTCTCGGCGCGGTCGCGCTCGAAGTCTTCGGTGATGCGCGCGGCTAAGTGTTCGTCGCAGACGGCGAGGTTCACCTCGTCGTTGAGTCCGAAGGAGCGGTTGTCGAAGTTGGTCGAACCGACGACGCTCCACATGCCGTCCACGACGAGCGTCTTGGCGTGAATCATCGTCGGGGCGTACTCGTAAATCTTCGCGCCCGCTTCGAGCAGATCGCCGTAGAGGCGTCGGCTCGAATTGCGCGTCAGCGCGTGGTCGCTCTTCTGGCCGGGCACGATGATCTGTATGTCCACGCCGCGCTCTTTGATGGCGCGCACCATCTCTGCGCGCGCGCTGCGGTCGGGCAGGAAGTAGGGCGTCGTGATGAGGACGCTCTTTTGCGACGCCGCCAGCAGCATCTGGAAGAGTATGCGCGCGCGCGTGGAGCGACCGGCCGAGGGCGAACTGTTGACGACGAGCGAGGGCGTCGAGTGCGCTTCCTCGCAGAGCGGGAAGAATTCTTTGGCGGCCAGTATCTCGCCCGACGCTTCGAGCCAGTTCTCCGCAAACGTCGCTTGCAAATTCGCCACCGCGTCGCCCTCGACGCGAAACATCGTGTCGCGCCAGCGCGGGTGTCCGTTGATGGGATGACGCCAGTGGTCTGCGACGCCCGCGCCGCCGACGAAAGCGACGCGCCCGTCAACGATGAAGAGTTCGCGGTGCGTGCGGTTGTTGATGCGCGGCAAAGTGTACCAGCGCAACGGGTGATACCAGCAGATGCGCCCGCCCGCCGCGCGCAAATCTTTGAAGTAGCTATCCCAAGAGGCGAAGCTGCCGATGGCGTCGATCACGAGTTGGACGCGCACCCCTGCGCGCGCACGCTCCGTCAGGACTTTGACGAACTCGTCGGCGACGCGCCCCTTCTGGAAGATGTAAGCCTCGATGTTGACGTTGTGCTCGGCGCGGCGGATGGCTTCGAGTTCGGCCTCGTAATAGTTCTCGCCGTTGGTGTAGACCTCTACGGAACTGCGGCGCGTGACCTGCGCGTCGGTGAGGGCTTCGAGAATGCGTAGGAACTCCGGCGAGTCCGGCTGGCAGTCGGCCGCCTGCGTGATCTTATAATCCAGACCCGGCTCAAACAGCGCGAGAAACAACAATAGACTCTGCGCCACGATGGCGATAATAGCGATGACGAGAAAGGTATTCGAGTCCACGGGTTCAATTAAAAAGCGCAGGCCGGGAATTTGAAACTAACAACGAGTGGGAGAAATTTTCGCTTTCTAATTTAGCACAACTGCCGCGCCGGGGCGGTAATTTCCCACCGAATCCGCTATATTGCCGCCACTGCCGGCCTAGTGTGCGTTAGATGTTTCTTCTAGCTTAGGGGTTATACGATGGGAGAATTGGTTGGAGTTATACATCTGATTGAAGTATATGACACGGCTTCCATCAAACAGGAGGCTTTGCTCTTTGATCGTATTGCCGTATTGGATTTCCAAGCTAATGTTCTGAGGATGCGTGAACAAGTGCAGCCTCGAATGGATGATTATTTTGATACCTTAGAATGGTTATTCGATGAAGGAATCATTTTTGAACCGGAGAAAATAGCTCTTGACGAGAAAATATTGGCAAACCCTGACTATCAGCGATTCTCAAAGTTAACAACAGAGTATGCTGCTCAAATCCGTACATTAGCCGACTGGGTAGAACAAGGGACAGTTGAGACTGAAGGTGATTTTATATCTGTGGATGCTTCTCCTGTTTTTCTCGGCCTTCAATATTACGTGAGGTTGAAAAGCCTCTTACTTCGGGAGAAGAAAGGTATTGATGCTTATCCAGTCATTCATCGGCATCTCCAATCAATAAATACTCCTCAAGCTACCAAGACTGATGTTGTGCAAATAGTCATCAATGCTCTCCCTTTAATAGATTGGTCAACCCCATGGGAGCAGATTATAGAGTATCGAAGCGACCCAGAATCTAAAGGTAAATTCCTAGCCCTCAAGAATTGGATAAATGATATAGCAAGAGCTAAATTGCCAGCGGCAGAGGTCGAAGATAAGCTTGAATGGTTAATCCATGATTATCAACAACACTTGAACTTGCACAAGTTGAAAACTAAGACTGGAGCTTTTGAGACAGTAATCACATCTGGTGCCGAATTGGTTGAGGACTTAGTTAAAATCAAGTGGGGTAAAGTAGCCAAGATGCTCTTTTCGCTAAATCACCGGAAAGTTGCGTTGATGGAAGCCGAGTTGAAATCCCCCGGCAGAGAGATCGCTTATATTCTTGGTGCAAGAGAGAAATTCTTAGGTTGAATGATATTCTTACCGATACCTCTAACAACGGCATGCGCCCAACAGCGAATAGCGTAGCTCTCATCAGCAAGACAATCGTGCTTGTTCAGTTACGGTCGCGGCGGGTGATGAGGGGTGTATGTGTTTGCGGCCTGTGAGTTGTTGAAACAGTGTCGAGAGTGCGCGGCGAAGGGTTAGTGTCTACGCTTCTATTGAATGTATGTGAGAGCGTTTAAAGGAGGTGTCTATGTCGCAAGAGACTGTGGCGGTGATTCGCGGGTTGTATGAGGCGTTCGGGAGGGGGGATGTGCCGTCGGTGCTGGGGCGGATGGATCAGGGCATCGAGTGGAGGGAGGCGGAGAACTTCATCTACGCCGACCGCAATCCTTACGTCGGGCCGCAGGCGGTGCTCGAAGGCGTGTTCATGCGTCTGGGTTCTGAATGGGAGGGCTTTACGGTCACTCCCGAAGAGTGGCTCGACGCGGGCAACCACGTCGTGGTGCTCGGCACTTACAGCGGCAGGCACAGGGAGAGCGACCGGGAAGTGCGGGCGCAGTTCGCGCACGTGTGGGGCGTGCGGGGCGATAGGGTGGTGCGCTTCCAGCAGTACACGGACACGAAGCAGTTTGCAGACGTGGTGGCGTGAGTAGTCGTACGCGCGCTCGGCTTGCCTCGCGCCGTCGAAACTACATCGGGTCGTCGCCGTCGGCGGCGCGCTTCTTCGGCGGCGGCGCGGTGGCCGTCGCTTCGAGTTTCCCCTGACCGCCATAGCCGTCGTTGACCTTCGCCTCCAACACCTCGAACGTGAGCGAGAGTTTGTTCTCGCCTGCGGCGAACTGCCCGCGCGCGCGCAAGGGGTGGCGCGGCGGCGGGACGAACGAACCGGGATCGACGCGCGCGAGCGTGAGCGCGCCTTCCGGCGTGACCGTGCCGGTCGCCACGTCTTGCAGCGCGTGCTTGCCTTCCGCGCCCGTGCCTTCGAGTGCGAAGAAGACGGTCGCGAGCTGGGCGTGGCGCATGACGCGCAACTCGCCCGCGAGCGTGGAGCGTTCGGCGCGTCCGGCGAAGCCGCCCATCCGCGTGAACTCGCCCGCGCCCACTTTGTAAGGGCGCGCGGCCTCCTGCCACGCCGCGTCGAGCGCGAGCGCGAGCGGCCTCTCGTCTGCAACCGGGACGGAGACGATGCGAAACGCGTAGGTCAGCGCCATCGTCGTGATCGCGTTCTTCCCCGGCGACTTCTCCGAGACGCGCAGGACATTGCCGCCCGCCGCGTCGCCGCGCGTGAACTGCACGCCGTAGCCGCCGCTCGAACGCTGGCCGAGGTAGGCCGCGACCACGGCGTTCGCTTTGAAGAAGTCCGCGCCGAGCGGCGGCAACTGTTCGTGCCACTGCCGGAGCGTCGCGTAAGTCTGCGCGTCGCGCGCAACGAAGACGAAGGCGTCTCTGACGGAACTGAAGCCGCCCGCCGCTAACTCTTTGATCTCACCCGAAACTTTCGTTTCCAAATTTCCCTCCCCCTCCGACACCGGCGACGCGAGCGGCGAAGGCTGTGTCGAAGGCTGCGACGGAGGCTGCGCGGGCTGTGTCCTTCGTGTGGATTGCTCGTTGCCCGCGTCCGCGCCCTCGCGCGTCTTGACGGTACACGCGCTCGCCCCCGTCGCGTTCAAGACGAGCGCGGCGAGTACAAAAGCGCCGCCAAAATTTCTTACAGTCGTTTTCATTCGCACTCCGTTCGGACGAGCTACTTGCCCGCGCTCTAAAAAAGGGGGAGTTTCGGACACGCGCGGGAGAGGACGCGCCGGGGCGGGGCGAAATTATGCCCGCGCAAGTGTGATTCATATGGCGTCGTAATGTTTGCCCGCTTGATTCTAACAAAGGTTCGCATGTTTGCATGACGCGCGCGACGCCTTCGGGGCTGAACAGGCGGGCGATTTTCGGTTACACTGTCGGCACACGGACGGGCGTGCGACGGGAGCGAAAGCGATGTCAACGACAGTCGAAGAGAAGCCGGTTGTAATTTGCGAGCGTTGCGACAAAGAGAGCGCGCACATGACCGAGTTGAGGGACGCGGACGACCGCCCGCACCACATCTGCTGGTCGTGCCTCTACCGAACGGAGAAGCGCATCAACGTCAGCCGACGCTGGCAGCGGTCGCGGCGCGGCTAAAACCTCCATCTGGCGGGCGGTCGCGCTCGCTCGCGGCAGCCCCGCGCGCACTTTTCGGACGCGCCCCGTTTGTGTTAATTTTAGGTGTCGCGTGGACATCAGATTCGCGCCCCTGACGAACGAGTACGGGCGACGCGAACGGCCTTTGTTGCATCTTATACGAGACGCCCAAGCTGGTATCGGATGCAGGCGTTCCACAGCGATTTCGTTAAAAGACAATCTGTAGGGTCTTGGCAGAATTACATTGTATAGTTCTGTGGCGGTCATTCAGACCGCGAACAGGATGCCCCCACAAGACCAACCTTCGCCCATTGTTTGTTTTGGTTTCTTTCAAACTGTAGGAGAATTTTCTGATGCGTATGAAGCGTAATTTCTCTCAGCGCGGGTTGGGCGCAGTCCTCTTCGTTCTGGCTCTGTCAACAGCATCTTTCGCGCAGTCGGCGCAGGCTTCCTTTTCCGACATCAAGATCAAAAATTTCGGGCAGATGGACGCGCGTTTCTACCGCGGCGCGCAGCCGAAGGAAGACGACTATCAAAGCCTCGCCGCCCTCGGCATCAAGACCGTGATTGACCTGCGCGACGACGCGACGAGCTACGAGAAGTCGGCTGTGGAAGCCCTCGGCATGCGCTACGTCAACATCCCGATGAGTGACAAGGACTACCCGCGCGAGGAGCAGATCGCGACGTTCCTGAAACTCGCCAACGACCCCGACACCGGCGCGTTCTACGTCCACTGCGCGGGCGGGCGTCACCGCACGGGCGTGATGGGCGCGGTCTACCGCTTCACCAAGTACGGCTGGAATTACGAACAGGTCTACAAAGAGATGAAAGACTACGACTTCTACTCGCGCTGGGGACACGGCGACATGAAGAAGTATGTGCAGGACTACTGGCAGCGCGTGCAGACGACGCCCGCGCCCGTCGCCGTGCCGTCGCTCGTCGTCGCGCCCGCTTTGAAATAGTTTAAGACTTACGCCAACCTAAAACCCGTGGCCGCTTCACTGGGAAGCGGCCACGG
>JAUZFQ010000045.1 GCA_030838445.1 Pyrinomonadaceae bacterium
GATGTGCTTGAGTTCCGTCTGGACTGTGCTCGCGGCTGAGGAAATTGCTGCCATAAATTAGTGTTCGAGGCACGAGGCCAGTAGTTGCGGCGCGAGCGCCGAGTCTGCGAGCAGGTCAAGTCCCGCGCTGAGTGAATAAGAGACGCTCTGCTTAGCCAGCAGACCGAGCACGCGCAAGTGTTCGCGCGCCGTGCCCGCATCGTAACTCGCCCAGGGACATTGCCTGATGAGCCGCGCCATGGCCTCGCCGGAACTGAGTCTCTCGACCCGGCTCGCGGCCTCTCCCGTTAAGGTGGGAAACAGTAACACACGCGGACGGCAACTCTCAACGAAGCCGTCTGGGAACGAGACGCGCGGTTCGAGCTTGCGCTTCGTCGGATCGGAGTTGACCGTCGCGCCGAGCGCGGCCTCCAAACCGCTCACCCCGCTGTTGGCGAGCGACGCCGAAGAGACCGAGAAGATGCGTCGCAACGCCCACGACTCGACCTCGCCGTCTGCTTCGGCGAGCACGAGCATGTCGTCGGACAAATAACGCCAGCCCGCGCCCGCCAAACGGATCGTCAAACTCGACTTCCCGCTGTTTGAATTGCCGACGACGACGAAGCCTGCGCCCGTTTGTGGTTCGACGACGCCCGCCGCGTGCAGCACGTAGAGTCCGCTGCGACGGAGTGCGGCCTGCACCGCGTAGGAGAGCGTGTTGACGACGGCGACCGGGTGGCGCGCGTGTGCGGTCGTGCCGAACCAGACGCACACCAGACGGGCGTCGGCCGGGTAGACCGCGATCCTCGATTCGTCTATGTCGAGATAGTGCTCGTCCCCCTTCGCGTGGCAGTGCCCGCGCGGGACTTCAAAGGTTTGGCAGCCGGGCGGCAGGGGCGGCGGGTCGCCGTCGAAAATTTTAACCGTGCAATGAACAAAGCGAGCCGCGCGGGCCGGGTGAGGGATGAAATACATTCCCCCGATAAATTCCCCGGCGACCCGCGCGGCTACTTCGTCACTATACTGAAAAGCGAGGAGACGCTCCCCGATGGCGTAAAACTTCTCAACCGGGGTCTGACTCGGCACTGCAAGAAAAGACATCGTCTCCCGAACACCTTCACTCTGCCGGCAAGCCGAAGCTAGGTGGTTAACGTCTGGATGGTGTCGACGGTGGGGCCTTGAAAGAAAGCGGTCGCCTCCAACACATCAACAGGCACGGAGACCACCGGCTCGACGAAAGGTTTCTTGTCCTGCGCAGGCTGCGGCAACGCGCTCTCGCCGCGTTCCACCTGCTCCAACTGCTCGTTGACGGTATTGCTGTTATTTGTATTCAAGGCTCGATGTCTCCTCACATTTTTGTAGTTTGCTGGTTATTTGCCGGCGACACTAAAACTAGGCGCAACGGTCTAACTTCGTAGCTCGTGAGATTAGTGCGCTGATAAAGGCGGATGTTGGGCGACAGGGTACGCACCGCCTGCTCCATCGTGAAATTATTGAAGTCCACATCCACAAGTTCAGTAGATTCATATTTCATCTCGAACGGAATGTCAACTTTACTTGCGATTTCGTAGAGCACCGCCGTCAAAGGCTGCTTGCGGGCTTTCACGCTGAGCTGGTTTTTTTCGACCGTCACGCGTAGCGGCGATCTGTCTTCGTCCTTGACGTTCGTCGCCTCCATGCCGTCTTCCGTGTTGCCCTCGATCAGAATCGCTTCCGAGTCGCCTTTCACCACCGAGGCTTCGGCGGGCGGCTGCTCGTTCATGGCCTGCAAATAGATGCCGACGGGCTTCGGCTGCGCGCCGTCGCCGCTGAGTTCGTAGTCAACGTAAACTTGCGGCGCGAGCAGGCGCAACGCGCCTTCGAGCGGCATCGCTTCAAACTCCTGCGTGATGCGCTGCTTCTGCATGAGCGGCGTCAGGATGACGGGCACTTTGAGTCGCTTGCTGATCTCGGCGGCGATCTCCGACAGCATGCCGTTCTTCGATGACAGGGTCATGCTGATCGGCGTCTTCTTCGTGACCTTGAGCGTCCACAGTGGCGTCTTGGCGGCCGTCGCGGCCGCTGCTCCGGCGCGCGGCGCGGTCGCGGGCGTCTGCTTCGCGGCCGGGGCTGCTTGTTCGGCGGGCGGTTTGGCCGCGGGCGGCTTCGGCTGTTGCGCCGCGGCGGCCGCGGGCGACACCACGAGCAACGCTCCCGCAAGGGACAGAACAAAACGCTGAGAAATCATGTCGAACATTTTAACCTATCCTCTGATTACTAATCCATTAATTAATTGCCGAAGGAGGAGACTCGAATTGGCTTACACGCCCATGTTTCGATGTCGTTTCAAAGATTTGGTTGCAAGTAAACTTCAAAGACGAAACGTGCCGCCCGCCCAAGTCAAAATAGCTTCGCCGGTCGCCGCACGACGACCGTTCGGACACGCCCTCCGGCGTGGGAGATAGGCTGGCTTTATTATTAGTAGACGGCAACGGCCGTCAGATGAGTCAAAGAAGCAAGCGCAGGCAGACGGAAGGTAGCACATTTGACCGCGAGCATCAATCGAATATCTCGGCCACGTCGTCCGCGAGGCCGTTACGCCCCGTGGACGACGTGGCCGAACGACGTTTCGGCTGGCGACCAATCGGCCTGCAACCTACTGCCCGCCGCCCACCTCATGTAACAACCATGACAGGATGGGGTGTTCGACTTCGTGCAGGTGACGCGTCGAGAACACGTGATCCACGTGGCCGTACTCCTCCCTGTAATTAACCGTGACCTGCGCCGCAGACATTAGCCCCGCCGTGTCCGTCATGCCCGTCCCGAACCCGTGCCCCCCGGCGAACAGGATGACCGCGCCGCCGAAGTTGTGCAGGTTGTCGCTGAAAGTGCGCTCGCCAGCGAGGCCGCAACTCACGTCGCGGATCGTGCGCGTCGCCACGTAGTCCACGAAGCCCCTGATGTTGGCGTGGACGAGCGGCTCGCTGGCGTAAAAGAATCTGTCCTCGGCCACGCTCCCGGCGAGGAAGTTGTAACCGGGGCGGGGCGTCGTCGGCGAGAGGGGCGGCGCGGACATGGCCGCCACCCACGCGCGATGGTTGGTGAATCCCGGCGGGAAGCCGGGCAAAGGGGTCAGTCCGTTCGGGTCAACTTCCGCGAGGTGGCTGAGGAGTTTGAAGCCCGGCGTTCCCTGCCCGTCGTAGTAGACGCCGTTTGCCAGCAGGTTTTCGAAGGCGGCGCAGAAGTTGGCGTTGATGGCGCGCACCTCGGTGTTCTCGTCGTAGAGCGTCCCTTCCAACAGGATCGCGCCCGCGTAGTCGCCGGGGTGCGCGTTGATGGTGGCGACCGAGGCGATGCTGCCGAGCGACAACCCGCCGACCACAGGCTTCTCGCCGGGATGCGCCAGTTCGATCTGCTGGCGGATGAAGGCCACGTCCGAGACGATTGTTTGCAATCCCCAACCGGCCATCGCCGCGCAGTTGAGCGCGCCGCTTTCGCACGACCCGGCGGTGAGTCCCTGCACGCGTTGCGAGTAGCCCCACACGTCGAAGTTGCGGCGGGCGAAGAACCCCGCGAACGAGTTGTTATAGTCGCCGTCGTCGCCGACTTCGTAATTCTGAAAACCGCTGCCGAGCGGCGGCAGCAACAGGAGCGTTCCTTTGAGCGCGTTTGACGGCACGTTTTTGACGACGCGCGTGATGAGAAAACGATCTAACGGATTGCTGCCGACCTGCACGGTGGTGACGGTGCGGGTGAGATTGCCTGCGATGGTCGAACTCTGTGTGCCGACGATCTGGTAAGTCTCGGCGCGCGTCAGGGGTGCGCCGCAGAGCAGCAGGACGAACAGGGCGAGGAACTTCATCATGAGTTTCATTGGTCTAGTCTCCTTCGGCCGGGTTGAGGGTCATACGTCGAGAGGCCGGAACTTCTAACCGCGCGGGTGGGCGACCGCAAGCCTCTTGCGACGTGTTGATGGTAATTCCGTCTAGCGGTGACTAACGGGGAGTCCGGATGCGAGAGGCGCGCGTGAACGCAGGCTCGGGGGTCAGCCCGTCAACAAGGGAGGGCACGATATGCCAAACCCGCCCGCGAGTCAATGGCAAAGACTCACGCCACGGACGCACAAGTCGCGACGTAAGCGGTGACGGAATCGAGGTCTGGATCGGCGTCGGAAGGCAACCGTCAATCGCCGCCAGAGGTTCAATGCTGGAGGTGGCTCGGCCCTCCCGTCCAGAGCATGCGGAGCGGGCGGAGCAGGTAGTAAACGAAGGAGAGCGTCGCGGGCAGCTTTAAGAGCGTGAGGTCTTCTTCCGTTGGGCTGATCACGTAGCGGCAATAGTTGAACTTGTCGCGCAGGCGGCGACGTGCCTTGAGTTGAAAAATAAAATAGCCGGACATGCCGCCCGCCATGTCGCTCCCGCCCGCGAAGAGTCGCGCGTAAATCTGAGTTGCCAGTGGAACTATTGCGGGGTCGGACTGCAACTGCGCTTCGACCTGTTCGGGGAGACGCGCGCCGAGCAAGTCGCGCGCGACGTAAAGGCCGAGCAACAGCATGCGCTCCGTGCCGGTCAGACGCGCGCGTTCGAGCAAACTCGCCCAGTTCAAACCGGGGTGCACTTCAACGAGTTGGGCGATGTCTGTGATCCAACTGAGCCGCTCCCACAAGTGCTTCGCGCCGTGGACGCACAGCGAGAGTAACAAGTCTTCGGGCGCGAGCGCGTTGATTGTCGTCCCCTCGAAAGTGTCCGTGTGAAGATTGTCCCACAAGGTTTCCTCGTCGAGCGGCGACGAGAACAGACGCGCGCTCACGCGCCAGTGAATCTCCACGATCAGGCGGTGCGCGTCGCGCGTGAAGGGCAGGTTGCATTGCGTGCGCAGCATCAACTCTTGCTGCACGCCGTTCAGCGGCGGGTGCAGCGCGTAACCTTCGGCGACGAGCAGACGCATCACACGCAACACGTCTCGCCGGCGGACGATGATGTCGAGATCGCCGAAGTGGCGGAGCGCGATGTTGCCGTAGGCTTTCGCCGCCAGCGTGGGGCCTTTGTAGGGGATGGCGTCAATGTCGTGCGCGGCGAAGAGTTTCAGCAGGCGGCGCAGTTCCCCGCTCAGGTACATGTTCAAAGCGGAGATGCGTAGAAACTGATCGCGGAGTTTTTCATAGGCTGCGGGCGGAACTTTTTCCGGCGCGCGCGCGTGCAGGTGTGTGTAAAGCAGCGGGATCAGGCTGTGGCTTTCGGCGAAGTTCAGGATGAACTCCCAGTCGAGCGCGCCGTCGAGCAGTTGGCGCAGGCGCGCGACGTGCCCCGCGTCCATGCGCGTCCGCGCGCAGCACAGGAACAACTCGACTTCAGGCCGCACGCCGATTCTCGAAGGCGACGCGGGCGTGGCGGCAATTATTTGCATTGACGACAAAACAGAAAAATCGCGTGAGGCTTTCAGTCGCGGCCTTGTGCACGCGAGTGTGCGTGCGTCGAGTTGCGATGCGAGCTAACCGACTTTCACGCCGTAGCCGAGTCCGTCGCCGACGGGCAGGACGACGCCGCGCAAGTTTTTATGGTTCACAAAAGTTTCATTGAAGCGGCGTAAGCCTTCGGTTGATATCTGCTGGTCGGGCGAGCGAATCTCCCCGGCCACTTGCCCGCCCCAGAGCAAGTTGTCGGCGATGACGACGCCGCCCGTGCGCAAGCGCGGCAGAGAGAGTTCGAGGTAGTCTGCGTACTCCTCTTTCATCGCGTCCAGATAGACGAGATCAAACTCGTCTTCGAGCGTCGGGATCACTTCGAGGGCATAGCCGCGTTCGACGCGCACGCGCTCCGACACACCAGCCCTTTGAAAATACCCGCCCGCCCGCGAGATCATCTCTTCGCTCGGTTCAATCGTCACCACCTGCCCGTCCGCGCCCATGCCGCGCAGCAGGTGCAAGACGGCGTAACCGATAGCCATGCCGATCTCCAAGACTTTCCGCGCGCCCGTGGCTCGCGCCGTGATCTCCAAAAACAGAGCCACCTCGCGGTCGGCAATCGGCACGCGGTTCGCCGCCGCGTACTCTTCCATTTCGGCGAGCAGAGCTTCGCTCGCCGGATGAAGTTGGTCGAGATATAGGGCTTGATCGCGCTGTAGGATCGCGTCGAGACGTGCTTTCATAATTTGTCCGTAGCCATAAACGCAAAAACTTGGATCGAGCGCGCCAAGTCTAACGGTATTGCTCGTCCGGACGCAATCGGGGGAAAACGATGTATGAGTAATGCTGAACGATTAACTGTAGGAATGAGCTTTGTCCGTCGTCAGTTGTCCGTTGCATGTGACAATCACACGAGTTGCTAAAGACTCAATTGAACAACTGACTACTGACCACGGACAACTGACAGTTTTCACTTCATCGTTTCTTCGCGCTTCGCTTCTTCAACTCGCTCAGGGCTTTTTCTGAGGACGGGAGAGCCTATCGCTTGCCACACGTCGCGGGCGCGCAGGTGCGCCGGGAGATCGCGCGTCGTGCTCATCACGAAGCCGAAACTTTGCTGCGCGCCGAGGTTGCCGTGCGTCGCTTGGAGGAAGGCGAACACGTCCAGCGACGCGCTCCCGGTGTAATAGCCGTCGGCAAAATTCACCAGCACGTTGGCGCGATGCTGCACGCGTTCGCTCACACCTTCAAAGACGCGCCGCACCACGTCCGGCCGCGTGCTCTCAATTGTCGCCGCGAACCAATCCGCGTCCGCGATGAAATCTTCGCCGTCAACTTTCCCCTGCCGCCGCAAACTTTCGACGGCCGCTGAAAGTTCGAGCGGGTCGCCCTGCATCATGCGGTAGCGAAAACGCCCGCCGCTTCGTTCCAGAGTCGCGCTTCCCTTCTCGTTGAGGACGTAGACCACGCCGTCTTTTTCGTAGGCCGCAAAATCCACTCCGCCGACGCGCGCGGCGACCGCCGCCAGACGCGCCTCGTTGCTCTCACGCGTCCACATCACCGCGCAACCGACGAGGCCGAACTGCGGCAACACGACGCTGCGCTCGCTCTTGATCTTGTCTTCTAATTTGAAATCCGCGCCCCTGATGGCGGACTTCAGAGAGACGCGGCGATAACCTTTGAAGTCGTTCCCGTGATCGGAAAAGATCGTGACCTCGACGCGACCGCCCTCTTCGCGCACGATGTCTTTGACCGTCTCGTCGAGCCGGACGAGGAAACTTTTGAGCATGCGTTCGCCGCCCAGATGCGCCAGCGAATCGCTCGCGCCCGTGTAGGCGAAGAAGATCGGCGCGCGCGACGCGCGAAACTTCTGCTTCAAGCGCATGATGTCGGTCAGTGATTCGAGATACGTGGTGACGGGCGGCGCGGCGTAGCCGAGGCCGCTCTTGATCGCCGAAGGGTGATAGTCGAAGAGTTCGCGGAACGTGCCCTTGATGAAGCGGCCGCCGCGAAAACGGTCGAGCAGGCCGCCGCGCATTTTGTTCTTCGACACATCGAAGTAGTTGTCTTCGTAGCCGGGCGATTCGGACGCGCCCGCGGGCTTCAGAATCTCGCCGAGCGCGAGGTTAGTGAGACTGGGGAACGGGGCGATCATCCTCGACGGCGCGCGGAAGAGTTTGAAGCGACCCCCGGCGCGCATCTCCTCAATCGTCGAGAACGCCACGCCGTCCACGCAGACGATCAGGTGGCGAACCG
This sequence comes from Pyrinomonadaceae bacterium, assembly GCA_030838445.1. Taxonomy (GTDB): domain Bacteria; phylum Acidobacteriota; class Blastocatellia; order Pyrinomonadales; family Pyrinomonadaceae; genus JAIVJZ01. Next base: position 7,619 of record JAUZFQ010000045.1, read on the forward strand.
CCGCGTCGTTCGTCCCGGTGACGGCAGAGGCGCGCGCCGGAAGCGGCAACCCGGCCAGTTGTGTCAACAGGCAGAAGAAGGTGAAGGTGCGATACGCCAGCGAAACTCTGTTCATCAAGCCCCCTCGCAATCGCGTCCCGCGACCGACTGCGCAGATATTCAGGAGGCTTCATTGCAAGCGGTGTTCCAACGCGCGGGAGGGCAGAAAGCTATTCGACGCGGAGGCGCGGGTGGATAGATTTGCTCTGAGCCTCTGCGTTGAGGCCGAGGTTTCCGTCAGTTGTCGGATTTATCCGGCGCGGGCGCGGCGGCGTCGCCATCAAGGGTGACGTAGCGGCGGGCGAGGCCGAGTTCGCGCAGTTTGTGTTGGAGCGATTGGCGGTGCATGCCGAGGATGGCGGCGGCGCGCGTGACGTTGCCGCCAGTCTCTTCGAGGCAGCGCGTGATGTAGCGTCGCTCAAACTCGCGACGGTCGGCGCGAAAATCCGCCGTGAAAGGGACGGGCAGATCGTCGCCACTACTACTGCCGCCGCTCTCGCCGGACGCGGGGCGCGGCGGCGCTGCGTCGAACGTCTCGCGGCTCGCGTCAATCTCTTCGGGCAGATCGCGCGCCGTCAGTTCGTCGCCTTCGGCGAGCACCATCGCGCGCTCGACGGCGTTTCGGAGTTCGCGTACGTTGCCCGGCCACTCGTATTCGACGAGCCGCCGCATGGCCGCCGGGGCAATCGCGCGCACCGGCATCTTGTACCTTTCGGCGGCGAGCCGGATGAACGACTCGGCGAGCGCGGGGATGTCTTCGCGCCGTTCGCGCAAGGGCGCGATGTCAACCGTCACGACGCGGAGACGATAAAACAGGTCGGCGCGAAAATTACCTTTCTCGATCTCCTGTTCGAGCGGGCGGTGCGTCGCGCTGACGATGCGCACGTCAACGGGGATTGACTCCGCGCCGCCGCCGAGACGTTCGATGCGTCGCTCTTCGAGCGCGCGCAAAAGTTTGGCCTGCACGTTCGCGCTCATGTCGCCGATCTCGTCGAGAAAGAGCGTGCCGCCGTCGGCCTGCTCAAACTTCCCCTGCCGTCGCGCGGTCGCGCCCGTGAACGCGCCCTTCTCGTGGCCGAACAGTTCCGACTCGATCAACTCCGAAGGCAGCGCGGCGCAGTTGACGGCGATGAACGCGCCGCGCCGCCGCGCCGTGCTGCGCTCGTGGAGTTCGCGCGCCACCAACTCCTTGCCCGTCCCCGACTCGCCGCGCACGAGCACGGTCGCGTCCGTCTCGGAGACTTTCTCGATGAGCGAGCGCACGCGCCGCATGGATTCGGAATTGCCGATGAGCGAGCCGCGCTGCGCGCCTTCGAGTTCGATGCGCTCGCGCAAACTTTGGTTCTCGCGCCGCAGCCTGATCGTCTCGACTGCGTTCTTGACGACGAGCCGCAGATCCTCGACCTCGAAAGGCTTCGAGAGATAGTCGTACGCGCCCGCCTTGATCGCCTCGACGGCCATGCGCTCCGAGCCGTGAGCCGTGATGAGAATGACGAGCGGCGCATCCTTTGGCGCGCCCTCCGCGCCGTGCAGTTCGCGCAAGAATTCCAGCCCGCTCTGCCCCGGCAAGTTCACGTCGAGCAGCAACAAGTCGGGCGCGCGTTGCTCGAACTGCGTGCGCGCTTCGGCCACGCTTCCGGCCTCGGCGATCTCGTAGCCGAGACTCGCGAGGGCGCGCCGCACGCCATAGCGCGCGGCCTCTTCGTCGTCAACGATGAGCACGTTGATTGCGGCGTCGCCCGATCTTTTTTGCGTCATGGTTTTGTCTCGTCGCCTCTCTTAATAAACCTCGGTCGCCGGAGTCGCCTAGTAAACCTCGGCCGCCAGAGTTTCCGCCGCCGCGCCCGCGTGGGGCAGGCGTAGTTCAAAACGCGCGCCGCCGCCCGTCGTGTGGGGCGCGAGCCGTGCCCGCCCGCCTGCGTCTTCGATGCGCTTGCGCACGATGGCGAGACCAAGCCCCGTGCCGCGCTGCTTCGTGGTGAAGAAAGGCTCCCAGATGCGCCGCTGTAACTCGGCGGGCACGCCGCCCCCGCCGTCCGTTACCGCGAACAGGAGGTCGCCGTCGTCCGCCGCGACTTCGACCGAGACGCGACCGCCCGCGGGCGTCGCTTGCAGCGCGTTCAAGAGAAGATTCGAGAGCGCGTCGCGCACGGCCGTCGCCTGCGCGCCGTCGAGCAGTTGACGAGCATCAGAGCGCAGTTCGACGTGAACATTTTTCCCACGGGCTTCCGCGCGAAAAAGTTCGACGACGCCGCGCGCGAGTTCGTCGGCGTGCGTGGGTTGACCTGCGGGCGGGGCGTGGCGCGCGAAGTTGAGTAGCTGCGTCACGCTGCGATTGAGGCGGTCGGTTTCGCCCACGATGAGATCGAGATCGCGCGTGTACTCGGCGGAGAGGCGTTCGTCTTCGCGCATCACCTGCGCGATGGACTTGATGGCGGAGAGCGGGTTCTTGACTTCGTGTGCGACGGCGGCGGCCATCTGTCCGAGCGCGGCGAGGCGTTCGCCCTGCGCGAGTTGACGTTCGAGCCGCACGTTCTCTTCGATCAAGCGGTAGTCTTCGAGCGTGAGCGCGACCTGACCGGCCAACACTTCCAAGACCGCCCGCACGTCGGCGGTGAGTGCGTCGGGCGCGGCATCAACGAGCATCAGGCCGAGCGACTTCTGTTCGCGCCGCAACAGGTACGCCGTCTCGAAGCCGTGCTCGCGCAGCAGTTTTACATCTTCGAGCACGTCGCCCTCGTTCTCGGTTGCTAACTCCAACAAGGTTTCTTCCCAAGCGACGCGCGCGTCCGTAGCAGTCTCAACGCCCGCGTCTTCGTCGTCATTAGTCGGGTTGAGATGAGAAGGCCGCACGTAGAAGCGGACGCTGCGCAGGCCGAGTTCGCGCGAGGTGCGTTCCTCGATGAAGCGGAGCAGTTCGGGTAACTGTTTGTAGCTCCCGGCCTGCGCGCCGATGCGCGCGAGCACGTCGCGGTAGATCGAGGCTTCGCGCTCGAAGAGTTTGTGAAAGCGTTTGTCGAGCCACGCGCGCAGGGGGGCGACGACGAGTGCGAAGGCGAGTACGAGCAGAGACTCGACCGCGCTGGCGCGCAGGTTGTAGCGGGCGGTGAGCGCGAGCGCGAGCGTGCGGATGCCGTAGAGGTAGACGACGAGGACGACCGCCGCGAACGAGGCGACGACGAGGCTCTCCTTGATGATCAGTTCGAGGTAGCGATAGCGGTAGATGTGATAGGCGATGAGCGCGGTGGGGAGGAGCGAGCCGAGATTGGCGAGCGTCTGCAAGTAATGACCGGCGACCGTGCCGCGCCCGACGCCGAGCGCGTAGGCCGCGAGCAACAAGAGCGCGATGCCGACGAACGAAGCGGAGAGCGTCTGCATCAGTCGCCGCTCGGTGCGCGATTCGGAAGCGCGCGCGAGCAAGAGGTCAGTCCCGGCGATGAGGGCGAGTACGTAGGTCGCCCAGATGCCGAACGGGAGGACGAAGAAGTTCAACTTCTCCAACATGGGCACGTATGCGCCCGACCAGACGCGCGGGATGGCGACGACGAGAAAGACGGCGGGGATGTAAGACATCCAGACGCGCGCCCGCTCGAAGCGTGTGAAGTCGCGCGACTGCGCGCGCGCCCAGAGGTGCAGGTGGACGTGGAGCAGCAGCGAGTAAGAGATCGTGATGCTCGTGACGGCGAGGGTGTCGGCCACGCGCAGCACGCCCGACCAGTGCTGCGGTTCGAGGCCGAGCAGGGCGCGCAGGGTGAGCACCAAGTTGCTCGCATGCCAGAGACCGATGCCGACGGCGAGCGCCAGCAGGACGCGTTCGACCCGCTCGAACGCGCGCCGCTGCCGCGACAAAAGCACGCTCATCCACAGCGTCAAGGCCGCGCCCATGCTGTAGCCGACGAGTTGTAAAACTTCGAGCAGCGACATGGGGGGAATAGTAAATGGTGAATGGTAAATGGTAAATGGTCGGAAACGGTAAATGGTAAATGGTAAATGGTGAATAGAAGAAAACCTACTTTCTTCCATTCACCATTTACCATTTACCATTTACCATTTACCATTCACCGCTTTTTCAGTTGGCGGTGCTGCTGGCCTGGATGGCGACGAGCGTGATCTCGGTGCGGCGGTTGCGGAGTCGGCCTGCGGGGGTGCTGTTGGAGGCGACGGGGTTGTCTGTCCCCATCCCTGTTGCTTGCACGCGCCCGTTCTCGATCCCGGCGGCGGTGAAACGCCCGGCGAGCGCGTCGGCGCGCTCCTGCGTCAACTGGCGCAGAGCCGCCACGTCGCCGCGGCTGTCGGAGTAGACTTCGATCAGAATCTGGAAGTCGGGGTTGTTGGCGAAGAGCGCGGCGAGCGGTTCGACCGTGGCCGAGGCCGCGGGGGCGAGTTCGGAGCCGCGCGCGCCCGCCCACAAATTGTCGGGGAGGACGAGCGTGATGCCGCGCCCGGTGTCGCGCACCGTGCCGTAACGCGCGAGCGTCTGCCGGAGCGCGGCGGCGGCCTGCTGTTGCTGCGCGATGCGCTGCTGCGCTTCCTGCCGTTGAATCTCCGCGCTCCGCTCGCCCTCGATGCGCGCGAGTTTCAACTTCGCGTCGTCCGATTGCTCGCGCACGGTCTGCAACTCTTCGCGCAGTCGCGCGACTTCCATCCGCAACTCACGCACCTGCTGGTTAGCGTTCGACAGATCACGATCCGAGAGTTCGCGCGCACGTTCCTCGCGTTGGAGCGCGGCGCGCAAGTTCGCCACTTCCTCCGAGGCGGAATCGGCCGAACGTTCCGCGTCGCGCACGGCGGCGTCGCGCCGCGCGATCTCTTCGCGTCGCAGCCGCGCGGCCTTGCGCGACTCGGCCGTCTCCTCGGCGTTCGTCGCCAGACGCGTCGCCAGACGCGCCTCGACATCAACCTCTTCCTCGGCAGACTTGAGACGCCACTTGTTCTCGGCGGCTTCGAGTTGCTCCACGGCGGCCTTCAACTCGGTCGCGGCGTCGCGTTCCGCCCCGGCGAAGCGCGCGAGGTTGACGGCCTGACGCGCGCCGAGCAGCGAAGCGGGAGTGCGAACGTAGTCGGCGTCGGCGATCTCAGGCACGCGGCCGCTGCTGTTCAAGTAGTCGCTGGCGTTGCCGAGATAGCGTACGTTGGCGGTGGCGACGGTGGCCTCGCCGGGATTGTTCGGCGGCAGATTTTCAAGGACGACGGCGCGGCTCGGCCCGCGCACGAGAAAGTGGGGTTCGGCCGTCACGATCATGGCGAAGGTTTGGAGCGGCGTGGTCACGTCGAGTTTCGAGTTGACGATGAAACTGCCGCTGCGCTTGATCTCGCCGAGGTTATCAACGCGGCCTTCGGGCGTGATCGCCCAGAGCACGAAGGTCGTGTAGACGCCGCCGACCTCAATGGCGCGGGGCAGGTTTTTGAGACTGAGTTCGACGCGCGTGCCGCGCCGCCCGCTGCGACGGACTTTGGCCTCGCCCGTCAAACGCGGCAGACGGGTCGTGCCGCGAAAGCGCACGGACACGTTTTGATCGAGCGGGTAGGTGATAGCGACCGTCTCGCGTTGCTGGTCGCTCTGCGCCGGGGTTGTCGTCGGGGCGGCAATGGACGCGAGCAGGAACAGCGACACGAACAGACCCCGGAGCAATCTTGGGAGCAATGTTTCCCGTGTGGACGGATACTTCATATGACTTGGCCTCTCGAAAGTGTTGAGAACGTTTGTGCGCGTGCGTGGCGCAGGCACGGGAGAAAGCGAGTTGTCGCTGTGAATGGATGCGCGCGCCGCCCGCGAGAGTTGCCGCGCCGTCGTGCGAAGAGGCCGCCAAAAACTTCGACGGCGGCCTCTCTGTCTGCCCTCGACCCGGCGACCCCGCGCCCGCCCTAGCGACGACCCGCGCGATGCTCGGCCATCCACTGCACCACGGCGACGGCCACGGCGCACAGCAGCAGGACGTGGATAAAGCCGCCTTTTCCCAACAACACGCCGAGCGCCCAGAGCGCAAACAGCGTCAGAGCTATCCCCCAGATTACCAATTCACATTCACCGTCGCGGGCTTCAACTCAAGCATCAACCGGCGCGAAACTTCACACGTCGTTTGACTCAAAACTTCACATGTCGTTTGACTCGAAACTTCAGACACCGTTTGACTCGAAACTACGTTCACGTTTATTTCACCGCCGCGTTGCTCGCCGCGACCGGCAAGCCGAGGGCGCGTACGGCGGAGCGGTTGGCGTCGCCGCCGACGAGCAGCGGGATGCCCGTACTCGAAAACGCTCCGGTCAGCGTGCGCAGTGTCCCGTCGCCTGCCGGGGCGTTCGCCTTCGTCTCGTCTGCGCGCCAGAGCAGTGTGCCGTCGCGCCCCGAAAAGCCGAGCGCGAAGGACGCACCGGCAGCGACCACCACGTCGAGCACGCCGTCGTTGTTCAGGTTGGCGAAGGTCGCCATGTAAGCGTCCGTCGCGCCTTCTGACGCCCAGTTAACTTTGCCCGCCGTGCTAATCACGGCGACGCGCCCGTTCTGCGTCACCATCACGATCTCAATCGTGCCGTCGTTGTCGAGATCGGCGGCGGTGAGACGGCCGCGCGGCGAGTCTTTCTCCGTGGTGATGCGGCCGAGCGGTTTCAGTTCCGCGCCCTCAAAGAAGATCAGGCCGTGCTCCGTGCCGATGACGATGAGCGTACCGCGCGGCGTCGCCAGCACGAGCGGCGGCGTCGTGAACGGCACGTCGAACTTGATCGCCTTGACGACCGTGCCGTCGCGCCGTCGAATGTCCAACTGCCGGTTGTCGAGCGCGTAGGCGACGCCCTGAACGTCGCCGTGCGTGAAAGGGATCGGCGCGCCGATGAGCGTCCCGTTCAGCTTCGTGCCGGAAACGATGCTCCCCTTCTTCGCGTCCAGCACGTAGAGCGCGTCCGGGTCGCTCGTCGCGATGGCAAACTCCGACGTAGCGGTCTCGCCCTGCATCTGCGCGACCGCGCCGCCCGCCAGACGACCCTGCAACGCCGTGCGCCACAACTCGCGCCCCGTCTCGCCGTCCAGACCGCGCACGCCGCCCGCGAAGGCGACGGCGACGACCGAACGGCTCTCAGCCGACACCGGCAGGACGAGCGGCGAGAAGACGTTCGCGCCCGCCGCTTTCTCCTTCGACTCGCCCTGCGGCGACTTCACGCCCCCACGCGCCGACCACAACGCCGAGCCGTCGCTGCCGTCGAGCGCGTACACCGCACCGTCCGAGTTGATCGCGACGAGATCAAAATTCTTCCCCGCACGCAGCCGCGCCGACACGGGGCGCGCCACCGCGCCGATGGTGGCCTGCCAGCCGACATCCGCAGACGGGCGCATCACAGCGGCGGCTGGTACGACTGTAGTCGTTGACGTTGCCGCTGCGGGCGGCGTCGCCTCGACGAGCGCGGGCGCGGAATAGCGTCCGGTCTCAGGCGTGGCGGGTGCGACGCGCCAGTAGTACTTGCCCGGCTTGAGGTCGCTCACCTCCTGTTCGAGACCGACGACGGCGCGGTCGTACACGATGTCCGTGAACTTCTCGTCAAGCGCCACTTGCAGGCGGTATCGTCGCACGCGCGGGCGTGCCGCCCACTTGAGTTTGAGCGACGCGGCCTGTGCGGCGGGAGTCGTTTGTGCGGACGCGGCGGGCTGCGCGCGGGCGGGCGACGGAAGAAGCGAGAGCGCGGCGAGCAAACCGACGCAGAGCGTGTGGAAGAACGGCAAGGGGCGTCTGTGTAGCATCATAGTGCGTCGTTATAGTGCGTCGTTGAGTTTGTATCCGACGCCGCGCACGGTCAGCACGTAGCGTGGGTTCTTCGGATCGTTTTCAATCTTCTGCCGCAGCCGGTTGATGTGCGGGTCAACGTTGCGTTGATAACCTTCGTACTCGGTGCTCCACACCTCGTCGAGCAGATCGTTGCGCGACCACGCGCGACCCGGTTCGCTGGCGAGGCGTTCGAGAATCTGAAACTCTAGGGGCGTGAGTTCGACGAGCGCGCCGTCGAGTGTCACCTCGTGGCGACGCTTGTCAATGACGAGACTGCCGATCTCGATGCGTTGCGCCTCGCCCTCATGTTGCGGCTCGACCTCGCGCGCGGGGCGTCTGAGCAGAGCCTCGACGCGGAGTTCGAGTTCGCGCGGCTCGAAAGGCTTCGTCAGGTAGTCGTCCGTGCCCGCCTCGAACCCGGCCACCTTGTCTTCGAGTTTATCCTGCGCGGTCAGGAAGAGCGTGGGCGTGTGGATATGCCGCTCGCGGAGTTTGCGGAGCAGTTCGAGGCCGCTCATGCCGGGCATCTGCACGTCGAAGATGAAGCAGTCGTAGCTGCCGGTGAGCGCGGGTTGGAGAGCGTCTTCCGCGCTCTCTTTCTCTTCGACATCGTAGCCGAGCCGGCGGAAGTAGCCCGCGAGAAGCAGGCGCATGCTCGTTTCGTCATCAACGATCAATAGTTTTCGGTTCACTTGTTTCGATTCCCTTGTGATCTGTGCGGAGACCGGGCGCGGTGCGTCCCGGTTCTGATGCGTTTATTTTAAGACGCGGCGATTATAAGTCAAAAAGCGCGCGCTCAAAGAAAAAAGTCGCGGCCGTGCGGCGGCGTCAGCGTGGCGCGCGACGCGTCGCCCGAAGTGCGCGCCCGCCGGTCAACAACTTGACGCTCGCGCCGCTGTGTACGTATAGTTTTCGTTCCGTTCCGATATAAACTTTAACAACCCTTCCCCGCTGTCTCGAACGTTTCGCAACCGACGCTCTCTCACTGTCACGATGCACGATCTCCGCCGTTTACTAACTTATCTCAAGCCACACTGGGGAAAGTTCACCCTCGCGACCTTCGCGATGCTGGCCGGGGCGATCTTGCAGAGCGCTATCGGCGCGCTCATCGTGCCCATCTTCGATCAAGCCTTCCGGCGCGGCGGCGAGCCGGAGCGTACCAAGACCCTCTTTGATTTACAACAGTTCATCCCCGAATCGAGTTTCGACGCGTGGCGCGCCATCGCCATCCTGCTCATCGTCTTCACGCTCGCTAAAGGCGTCGCCGAATATTTTTCGACTTACCTGATGGCGCGCATCGGGCAGGAGTCAGTCCTCAAACTCCGGCAAGACTTATACACGCACCTGCTCACGCAGTCGGCCGATTTTTTTGAACGACACCGCACCAACTATCTCGTCTCGCGCCTCGTCTCTTCGGCGGCGGCCATCGAAGCGGCCGTGACGGGCACGCTCCGCGACATGCTGCGCGAGAGTTTCACCCTCGTCGCCTTCCTCGCGGCCTCTTTCTATTACTCTTGGCGGTTGACGCTCGGCTCGCTCCTGATCGCGCCCATTATCGGCGTGATGACGGCGAAGTTCGGCAAGAACCTACGCAACCTCGCGCGCGAAACTTACGAAGGCAGCCAGCGCCTCGTCGACACGGCGCAGGAGTCGCTCGCCAACCATCACATCGTCAAAGCCTACCGCGGCGAAGCACGCGAGCAGCAGCGCTTCACCACGGTCGCGCGCCAGATCGTCGGCGCGAACTTGCGCTCGGCGCGCATCAACGGCTTCGCCCCGCCGATGATCGAGATGATCGGCGTGATCGCCGTCGCCATCCTGCTCTACTTCGGGCGGCGCGAGATCATGTCGGGCAACATGAACCCGGCGCAGTTTCTCACGTTCCTCTTCTTCCTCTTTTCCAGCTACGACCCGATGCGCAAACTCTCGCGCCTGCAAAACGCGTTGGAGGTTGCGCTCGCCGCCGCGCGCCACGTCTGGGAGGTGATGGACGAAAACGCGGAGACGGTCGAACGCGCCGATGCCGTCGAGTTGAAGCCGCTCGGCGACGCCATCGAACTGCGCGACGTTTCTTTCGAGTACGCCAACAGCGAGGAGCGCACGGTGCTGCGCGACGTCAATCTACGCATCCCCGCGGGGCAGATGGTCGCGCTCGTCGGCGAATCGGGCGGCGGCAAGTCAACGCTCTCGAAGCTCATCCTGCGCTTTCACGATCCTGTATCCGGCGCGATTCTCTGGGACGGCACAGACCTCCGCGACGCGAGCCTCAAGAGTCTGCGCCGTCACATCGGACTCGTCACGCAGGAGACCGTCCTTTTCAACGACACGGTTCGCTATAACATCTCTTACAGCCGCCCCGACGCCACCGACGCGCAGATCGAAGAAGCGGCGCGCGTCGCCTTCGCGCACGATTTCATAGAGGAGTTGCCGGACGGCTACGACACCATCGTCGGCGAGCGCGGCATCTTCCTCTCCGGCGGCCAACGGCAGCGACTCGCGATTGCGCGCGCCGTGCTGGCCGACGCGTCCGTGCTCGTCCTCGACGAAGCCACGTCCGCGCTCGACGCCGAATCGGAACGACTCGTGCAAAAGGCGCTCGCCAATCTGACGCGCGACCGCACCACCCTCGTCATCGCGCACCGCCTCTCCACCATCCGTCGCGCCGACGCTATCGTCGTCATGGAACGCGGGCGCATCATCGAGATGGGCAGGCACGAGGAATTGTTGACGCAAAGCGGCACTTACAAAAAACTTTACGAGTTGCAATTCGCGGATGAGGAGGAGGTTGTCAGTAGTCCGTAGTCAGTTGTCAGTTGTTTGCGCTTAACAATCCTCGTGGCAACATTAGATTGAACTATTACCAATCGACGAAGAACAACTGACTACGGACAACGGACAACTGACTAACGTTTATGAAATCAATGACCGGCTTCGGGCGCGGGACGGCGGCGGGCGAGAATTTCAACGTCGCCGTTGATCTCAAGACCGTCAACAACCGTTTCCTCGACGTTCACCTGCGCGCAGGCGCGGAACTGTCGAGCCTTGAGACGAGCATCCGCCGCCGCATCGGCGAACAACTCTCGCGCGGGCGCGTGGACGCGACCATTGTGATTGACCGCACGAGCGAGTTGGCCTACGAAGTGAACCGGCCGCTCATCGCGGGCTTCATCGAGGCGATGCGCTCCGTGCAACAGGAATTCGCTTTGACGGGTGAGCCGGACATTAACGTGCTGGCGCGTCTGCCCGGCGCGTTGCAGCCGGTGCGCGACGGCAACCTGACGGAAGCGATGAAGGAGGGCGTCGAGCGCGCCGTCACGGAGGCGCTCGCGGAGTTGAACCGGATGCGCCAGAGCGAGGGCGAGGCGCTGGCCGCCGAGATGCATTCGCGGCTCGACGAGATCGAGCGGCAAGTGCCCGTCATCGAAGCCGTCGCCAACGATCTGATCGAATCTTATCGCGCGCGTTTGCAGCGTCGCATCAGCGAACTGCTGGCGCGCGACGGTCTCGAAATCGTCGAACTCGATCAGGGGCGGCTCGCGCAGGAGGTGGCCTACCTCGCCGACCGCAGCGACATCAGCGAAGAGTTGGCGCGGCTGCGCAGCCACGTCAAACAGTTTCGCGAGATCATCGACAGCGAAGGTGACACGGGCAAGCGTCTGGACTTTCTCTTGCAGGAGTTCAACCGCGAGGCGAACACGGTGCTCTCGAAATCAACCGACATGGCGATCAAAGAGGCCGCGCTGGCGATCAAGGCCGAGGTGGAAAAGTTGCGCGAGCAGGTGCAGAACGTTGAGTAAGACGTTGCAGGCGGGAACAGACGGATCGCCCGCGCCGGTCGAGACGGAGCGCGGGATTCTCTTCGTCATCAGTTCGCCATCGGGCGGCGGCAAGGGCACGCTCGTGCGTCGCATCCTGACGCACATGCCGCGGCTCGGCTACTCCGTCTCGTGGACGACGCGCGCCCCGCGGCAGGGCGAGGTCAACGGCCGCGAGTATCATTTCGTCACCAACGAAGAGTTCACGGCGGCGCGCGCGCGCGGCGAGTTTCTCGAATGGGCCTCAGTCCACGGAAACTTTTACGCCACGTCGCTCAAGGTGGTCGAGCGCGAGTTGGCGGCGGGGCGCGACGTGGTGTTGGAGATAGACGTGCAGGGCGCGGCGACCGTCCGTCGCCTCGGAATCGAAGCCGTCAGCGTCTTCATCCTGCCGCCGTCGTTCGAGATCATGCGACGTCGTTTGACGGGGAGGCAGTCGGAAAACTCCGACGCGCTCGCCCTGCGCTTGCAAAATTCGCGCGGCGAGGTGGAACATTATCGCGAGTTTGATTACGTGGTGCTCAACGACGACGTTGACCACGCCGCGACGCAACTGGCCTCTATCGTGTATGCTGAGAGGGCGCGACGCGTGCGGCAGGAACGATTAGCCGAGCGTGTCCTCGCCACTTTCCCGTAACGGGCGGCGATGTCGCCACCCGGACGCGGTTCGTGTGAACTTATTTTTAAACTTATTTAGGAGAGCCGGTCAGCCCGGCGAGAACGGAAACCAACTATGGCTAAAGCAACACAGGCGAGCAAAGAAGAGATTGTCGAGACCGTCGAAGAGAGAGTGCATCCTTTTCTGGATTCCAAATACCGCATGATCATCGTCGCTGCACAGCGCAGCAAGCAACTTCAGCGCGGCGCGCGTCCCCGCATCGAGATGGACACGCAGCAGCACAAGCACACGCGCGTCGCCCTGATGGAAGTCGAACAGGGCATGATTGACTTCACAATCAAGGAAGCCGAGTGAAGCGGCGACCACACCTTTAACAACCAGACTTAAACTAGAGACGGGGGCACGCCCGCGCGCCATTTGAGATAAGCGGCCTCGACCTCCCGCGCCTCCCGCTCTCGCGTGATCTGTTCGTAAGCCTTCGTCCTCGCCTTCGCGTCGAACCTCCCGCCCCGCACCAGGAACGCCAGATACTCCCGCGCGTAATTGAAGAGGAACGGCCAAAAGCCCTCTCGTTGATATTGCCTGATGTGCGTCGCCTCGTGCGCCAGCAGCCAGCCGGGCATCGTCAATCGCCCGCGCACGTCTCTCCCGACCAATTTCCGCGCGACGAAAATGTGGCGACCAACCGTGATCGCCGCGATGCGCAGGACGCGCGTCAGTTGGTGCGACCAAAATCCCGCGTGGACGAACACCACGGGCAAACGCAACTTCTCATCCCGCTCATACCAACGAAAAAACCTTTCGAGCCGCGCACGAGATTCTTCCGCAAGTCGCATAACGGTCGGGGGTGAATGGTAAATGGTCAATGGTGAATGGAAAAATTAACTTCTTATCCATTCACCATTGACCATTCTCCATTTACCTTCTTCTCACATATTCTTGTAATCAGGCCCGCCGCCGCCTTCGGGCGTGACCCAGTTGATGATCTGGTAGGGATCCATGATGTCGCAGGTCTTGCAGTGGACGCAGTTGGAGAAGTTAATCTGCAACCGCCGCTTGCCCGCCGTCGAGGGGTCTTCGACCATCTCGTAGACGGCCGCCGGGCAGAAACGTTGACAGGGGTTGCCGTACTCTTCGGCGCAACGGTCGGCGCAGATGTTGGTGTCGAGCACGTGCAGGTGCGCGGGCTGATCTTCGTCGTGGCCGACCGCCGCGTGATACACGTCCGTCAGTTTATTGAAGGTCAGTTTACCGTCGAAGCGGAGGCCGTCGTAGCGTTGCTCGATCTTATCGCCCTTGTAGCCGTAGGCGGAAAGTTTTTTGAGCGCGACGTGCCCCGGCTCTGCCGACGCGCGGTCGAACAAGCCCCACGAACGACCGCCCGTTATGAATTGCAGACCCGCGTTGGCGATACCGAGCCAGCGGCCGCGCCGGAAGCCCGCGTGAAAATTTCTCACCTTGCGCAGCTCCGGCATGATCCAACTTTCCTTGACGAGCGTTTCATAACGCCCCAATTGCCGCGCCGAAAAATCTCCCGCGACGAGCGCCTCGAAGATCGTCTCGGCGGCGAGCATGCCGCTCTTGATGGCGGTGTGGATACCTTTCAGGCGTTGCGAATTGAGGAAGCCCGCGCAGTCGCCGACGAGCAGCACGCCGTCTGCGTAGAGTTGCGGCATCGCGTAGAAGCCGCCCGCGGCGATGGTCTTCGCGCCGTAGCGCAGGAGCTTGCCGCCTTCGAGAATTTTGGCGATGGCCGGGTGCTGCTTGAAGCGTTGAAACTCTGCGTGCGGATCGAGCAGAGGGTCTTCGTAATCGAGGCCGGTGACGTAGCCGAGATTGACGATGCGGTTCTGCATCCCGTAAATCCAGCCGCCGCCGTAGGTGTGCGCGTCGGACGGGTAGCCGAGCGTATGCGTGACGCGCCCCGCGGGGTAGCGGTCGTCGGGCAACTCCCACAGTTCCTTGACGCCGAGACTATAGACTTGCGGCTCGCGCCCGTCGTTCAAGTTCAGACGTTGCGACAGGCTCTTCGTGAGCGAGCCGCGCGGCCCTTCGCCGAGCACCGTGACTTTCGCCAGCAGGTCAACGCCCGGCTCGAAGTTCGCCTTCGGCTTCCCTTCCTTGTTGATGCCCTTGTCGCCCGTGCGCACGCCGACCACAGCGTCGCGCTCGTCGTAGAGCATCTCCGCGCCCGGGAACTCCGGAAAGATGTTGACGCCCGCCTCCTCGCATTTCTCGCCGAGCCACGCCACGAGTTTGTTCAGCGAGACGATGTAGTAACCGTGGTTCTTGAGCGGCGGCGGCGTGACAGGTGAACGAATCGCGCGCGTCTTCGTGAGGTACAAAAACTCGTCCTCTTTAACCGCCGACTCGACGGGCGCTCCCTGCTCGATGAAGTCAGGGATCAACTCTCTGAGCGCGCGCGGATCCATCACCGCGCCCGACAGGATATGCGCGCCCACCGCCGCGCCTTTTTCGATGACGCCGATCTCAAGTTCGCCGAGAGGCTTGCCTTCGCGCTTGCCGCTGGCGACCGCCTCGTTGTGCTCTTTCACCAGACGCGCCAGATGCAGCGCGCCGCCCAAGTTCGCAGGCCCCGCGCCGACGAACACCACATCCATTTCCAAACTCTCTCGTTCCATTCTTCGCTCCACCCGAACAGCCAAAAAGTAGTTATGCTAAAAGTAGCGCGGGGTCGAAGTTCAAGCTTCGACGCGGCGCGCTGATCACAGACAAAATGAATGGCTATTCATTTTCCACAGTATAGCAAAAGCTTCCTCGCCATCGAAGCCGCCAACCCGGCTGGTAACGTTTTGTGAGAGGGGAGAAATTAAAACCTTCGCGCGTCGGCCGTGTGCATCCGGCGCGGGCGGGCGTTAGAATGGGCGCAAACGAAAAGAGAGGACAAGGGGATATGTCGGAACACAAGCACACGAACCGTCTGCAAAACGAGACCAGCCCGTACCTGTTGCAACACGCGCACAATCCGGTTGACTGGTATCCATGGGGAGAAGAGG
>JAUZFQ010000059.1 GCA_030838445.1 Pyrinomonadaceae bacterium
CAAGGACGCGCGCAGGAGCGAGTCAGCCGAAAGGTCAAAGGGGCGCATCACTGCCTCGGCTGCCAACTCGCGCGCCGCCTGTTCCCGTTCCACCACAGACAGGTGCGACAAGTCCGTGACGGGCACGGGTACGGGGTGGGCGTCGTGGATGCGTTGCACGGGCGCGCCGGAGACGGTCGGGAACGTGGTACGCAGCACTTCGTGGCGGCGCACGATCTCGGTGAGCGCGGCGGCGAGCGCCGCGACGTCGAGCGCGCCCGTCAGGCGCACGGCGACGGGCACGTTGTAGGCCGCGTCGCCTCCGCCGCTCAAGCGGTCGATGAACCACAAACGTTGCTGCGCAAACGACAGCGGTAGCGTCTCCGTGCGTGGCACTCGCACGATGGCGGGCGGGGTTGCGCCGCGGTCGGCTTTGCGCTGCTTGAGACGGAGCGAGAGTGTTTTGATTTGCTCGGCGGTAAATTGCGTTACGCGATCAGCGGTTTTGCTCATCGAATCTTTCCCCGGTATTAAATGACGTGTGGAGTGTCGGCGTGAGCCGTCGTGAGGGTTGATAACGGATCAGGAAATGGCTTCGAGTTCGTCGTCAGGAAATGGCTTCGAGTTCGTCGAAGAAGGCTGCGTCCTCTTGCGCCAGACTCGCGGTTTGCAGTTCGGCAATCGTCGCGGCGAGTTCGGCAATCGTGGGTTGCTCGAAAATGGTGCGGAGCGGAAGCTCGACGCCGAACGTGTCGTAGACGCGCGAGGCGAGGCGCGTCGCGTCGAGCGAGTGCCCGCCGGTCTGGAAGAAGTCGTCCGACATGCCCGGCGGCGCGCACGAAAGAACGTCCGTCCACAGTTCCGACAGCATCTCTTCGTAAGCGTTGCGCGGCGCGATGCGTTCCCCGCGCGACGCGCCGGAAGCAGTCGGCGCGGGCAGGCGTTGCCGGTCAACGCGGTCGTTCGGCAACATGGGGAAGGCTTCGAGAAAAATGATTGACTGCGGGACGGCGAAACGCGGGAGTCGCCGCGCGAGGTGCGCGCGGAGTTCTTCCTCTGTGGGCGCGTCTTCGGCGTTCTCGCAGACGACGTAAGCGACGAGTTCGCGCCCCGCAGTGCCTTCGTAAGGCAGCGCGAGACAGCGCGCCACGCAGGGGTGTTCCACGCACGCGAGTTCGACTTCGCGCGGCTCGATGCGGTGGCCGCGTATCTTCAACTGATCGTCGGCGCGGCCGAGAAACTCAAGCGCGCCGTCGCGCCGCAGACGCGCGCGGTCGCCGGTGCGGTAGAGGCGCGCGCCCGGCTCGTCGCTCAGCGGATCGGGAACGAAAGCGACGGCGGTCTGCGCGGGTCTGCCCCAGTAGCAACGCGCGAGGGCTTCGCCGCCGAGGTAGAGTTCGCCCGCCACGCCGAAGGGCGCGAGACGCATCCCGGCGTCGAGCACGTAGGCCGCGCGGTTGTCGAGCGGTCGGCCGATGGGCACGTTGTCGGGCGTCGCGTCGGGCGCGATGTCGCCCGCCGTGGCGGTGACGGTGGCCTCCGTCGGCCCGTAGGCGTTGACGAGGCGCAAGGATGGCAGAGCCTCGCGCCAGAGCGCAGCGCCTTCCGCCGAAACCCTGTCGCCGCCCGCCGCGATGAGACGCAACGCGCTCTGCTTAACGTAGGGTGCGACCTGCTGCCAGTTGCGCGTGCATTCCGCGAAGAAGGCGGCGGGCAGGTCAACGACCGTGAGACCGTATTCGACTGCATTGCGCGCGAACTCGGCGGTTGACCACGGCTGACGCTCGCGCACGACGACGGTCGCCCCGGCCGCGAGCGTCGGGAAAATCTGTTCGACCGAAGCGTCGAAACTGAGCGACGCGAATTGCAGCACGCGGTCGCGCGGCGCGAGTTCGCAGAAGTCGCCCCAGCCGCGGCAGTGCGCGGCGAGCGCGCCGTGCGAGACGGCCGTGCCCTTCGGCTTGCCCGTCGAACCCGACGTGTAGATGACGTAGGCCGCGGCCTCCGCGTGGAGTTCGAGCGCGAGGTCTGTGGATTCGTGTCGCTCGATCTGCGACGCGTCGAGGTCGAGCGTGACGACGCGCCCGGCCGCGACGGGCGGGGCTTGAGCGACGAGATCGGAAGTCGTGATCAACGCTTCGAGCGCGCAGTCGGCCGTGATGTAAGCGAGCCGCTCGGCCGGGTAGGCGGGGTCGAGCGGGACGTAAGTTGCGCCCGCCTTCAACGCCGCGAGCACGGCCACGATCATGTCCGCGCCGCGATCCAGAAAGATGCCGACGCGCGCTTCGGGCGCGAGACCGAGCGAGCGCAGGTGGCGCGCCAGACGGTTCGCCCACGCGTTCAACTCGCCGTAAGTGACGCGCACGTCGCCCGCGACGACGGCCATGTGCGTGCCTTGCGCGCGCGCTTGCAGTTCAAACAATCCGTGCGCCGTCTCGCGTTGCGAGCGCGGTGCGCGTGCGCCCCGCGACAGACGACGAATAGACTGTTCCTCGTCCGCTTGCAGGAGCGTGATGTCGCGCACAGCCGCGTCGGGCTGTCGCACGAAACTCTCCAGGAGATGCACGAGCCAGCCGCCGATCTGTTCGACGGCCTCGCGCGTGAAGCGCGCGCTCGCGTACGCGATCAGGATGCGCAACTCCGCGCCGGGACACACGACCAGACAGAGCGGGTAATTGACGAGTTCGTGCGTGACGCCCTTCTGTATGTCGAGCGTGCCTTCGGACGCTTCCGCGCCGTGGCGTTGCTCGAACACGTCGGTCGGGTAGTTCTCGAAGACGAGCAGGCTGTCGAAGAGGCCGCGCCCCGATTCGAGCGCGGAGCATTTTTGAATATCCACGAGGCGCGTGTGTTGAAACTCGTAGTCGGCCGCGCGCTCGGCCTGCAAGCCGCGCAGCCACACGTCGACGCGCGCCCCTTCGTCAACGCGCACGCGCACGGGGATCGTGTTGATGAACAACCCGACCATGTATTCGACGCCTTCGAGTTCGGCCGGACGCCCCGCGACGGTCGCGCCGAAGGCCACGTCCCGTTCCCCGCTCGCGCGGCTCAGGAGCAACGCCCAAGCGCTCTGCACCATCGAGTTCAGAGACACGCGTTGCCGCTTCGAGAACTCGACGAGCGACCCGGTGAGTTCGCGCGAGAGCGTGAAGTCAATCTCTTCGTCTGTGAACGACGCGCTGCCCGTCGCGTCGCACGTCGCCGCCGCGCACGGCAGCGGCGTCGGCCGTGTGAAGCCGCTCAGGCGCGTGCGCCAGAACGCCTCTGCCTTCGACGCGTCTTGCTTCTCTAACCAGCGTATGAACTCGCGGTACTGGCGCGGTTCGGGCAGGCGCAACTCCGTCCCGCGCGCGAGCGACTCGTAAGTGCGCGCCATCTCCTTGAGCAACATCATGTACGACCAGCCGTCGAGCAGCGCGTGGTGATAGCTGATGACGAACTGGTGATGCGCGTCGCTCAAGCGGATAAGGAGCAAACGCAGCAGCGGCGCTTTCGCCGGATCGAACCCCGCGCGACGGTCTGCTTCCAGATAGGCGCGCAGGCGTGCTTCCTGTTGCGCCGCGTCCAGCTCGCGCCAGTCTTCAAAGCGCAGCGGGGTCTCCACGTCGCGGAAGACCACCTGCACCATCCGTTCGAGGCCGCGCCACGCGAACGACGTGCGGAGCACGGCGTGCCGCCCGATCACCGTCTGCCACGCGGCGCGAAAGTGTTCCGGGTCGAGTTGGCCGTCCAGCGTGAAGGCCGACTGCTCGACGTAGACGCCCGACCCCGGATCGGCCACCGTGTGAAACAGCATGCCCTCCTGCAACGGCGAGAGCGCATAGATCGCCTGAATGTTATCTGCCGAATTCATGTACGCAATCCTTGAACCAAAATCTTCGAACCAATATCTTTGAACTGTCTCAACCTAAAGAGGCCATCGCCACGAGCTGACCCAAAGTAGCCGTCGCTTGTGAGTTGACCAAAAGAAGCCGTCGCCACTAGTTGAATGAAAGAAGCCGTCGTCTCCGAGTTGACCGGGAGAAGCCGTCGCCTACGAGCGGACGGCGGTCAGCAGAGCCTTCCACTCCGCATCCGAAAACGACAGATCGGAGACCTCCACCGGCGCGGGCGCGTGTGTCTCACTTTGATCGCCACACGCCGCGACGACCGCTTCGACCGTGCGGCGGAACAACTCTGCTACCCGCTCCATCGTCTCCGCACGATGTAAGCTCCGGCTGAACGTCCACACCACGCGGAGACGCCCCCCGCTCACGCTGCCATTCACACCGATCAGGTGCGACCGCTCTTCGCCTTCCCACTGCGACGCGCCTACACTTTCGCTGCCCCCTCTGAACATCCCGCCGAGGTTAGCGTCCCACTGCCCCAGGTAGTTGAAACTCACCTCCGCCGTCGCCTCATTCAACTCTTCGGCCTGACCGACATACTTCAACAGCCCGTAGCCCAAACCCTTGCGCGGCACTCCCCGTAACTGATCGCGCACTTCGCGCAAGCGCTTCGCTATCGTCGCGCCGCCGTTGCTCATCACATCGTCGTTGCTCATCGCGTCGCCGTTGTCACTCGTCGCGCCGCTGTTGTACGCTGCGTCGCCCTCGGTCGCTTGTGAGAAGCGCACGGGGAAGAGAGTGGTGAACCAACCGACCGTCTGCGTCACATCCACGCCCGCGAGTGGCTCTCTCCCATGCCCTTCACATTCCACTACGACTGACTTACTGCCGCTCCACTCACGCAAGGCTTCCACCACGCCCAGCACTAACACCTCTTCCACCTGCGCGCGGAGCCGCCGCGGCACTTCCCGCAACAGAATGTCCGTCTGCGCTGTGTCGAACTCCACTGCTATTGACTCACTTGACGCGACCGTGTTCGCGCCCGCCTCGGAGTCGCGCGGCAACCGTTCATCTCTGCGCCGCTGTTGTGTCAGCCAGTAGGCCAACTCTCCTTGCGTCTCGTCGCTCTCTGCTTCACGGACGAGCGCCTGCGCCCACTGGCCGAAGGAACTCCCCTGCCCGCGCAGCACACTCTCGCTGCCCGCTTGCACGTCCTGATAAACACGCTCGACCTGATCGAGCAGGATGCGCCACGACACTCCATCTATGACTAAGTGATGCGCCACGACCAACAATCTGCCGCCGTCGCTCGCGTCGCCGTCGCTGCTATCCGCGCCGTGCTCGCTGCCCGCCACCTCGCAGCGCAGTGCTGTGACGAGGCGGCCGACTTCCAAGTCCAGACTCGCTTGCACCCGCGCCGCCACCTGCTCGATGACTTTGCCCTGCGCCGCTCGCGGCAATGAGCGCAAGTCAGCACGCCCGCACCGCCGCAGAGTTCTATCGCTCACGGCGTAGTGCTGACGCATTTCGCCATCGGCCGTTCGCTCGTACCTGAGATCGAAGACTTCGTGTGCGGCAAGCACGCGCTCGACCGCCGTTCGCACCCGCGCGCCGTCTATGTGTGTCGCATCGGCCAACAGCACGGCATGATTGAAGTGCCACGGTCTTTGTCGCGCCTGCTGCATGAACCAGTGTTGGATCGGCGTCAGCGGCACTTCGCCGTCGCGCATCTTTTCCGCGCCGGCCGTTCGCTCGCCGCCCGCCACGCGGCTGAGTTCGGCCACGGTCTGGCGCTCGAACAGATCGCGCGTCGTGACGGAGAGACCGGACTGCGTGGCGCGCGCCACCACCTGAATGATTAAGATCGAATCGCCGCCGAGTTCGAAGAAGTTGTCGTGAATGCCGACCCGCTCGCGCCCCAAGACTTCCGCCCAGATGTCGCACAGGATTTCCTGCGCCGCCGTCTGCGGCTCTGCAAAGAGGTTGATGTCCGACGCATCGGGCGCGGGCAGAGCCTTGCGATCAATCTTGCCGTTCGTGGTCAGCGGCAAGGCGTCGAGTTTGACGACGCGTTGCGGCACCATGTACGAGGGCAACTGCCGCGCGACGTGTTCGCGCAACTCAACGACTTCGACCCCACCCGCCACGTATGCGACGAGCATCTGTGTGCCCGCTATATCCGCGACCGTCACAGCGCACTGGCCGACGCCCGCGTGCGTGGAGAGCGCCGACTCGATCTCTCCGAGTTCGATCCGGTGGCCGCGCAACTTCACCTGCGCATCCTGACGGCCGAGGAAATCAAGTTGGCCGTCTTCGCGCCAGCGCACGACATCGCCCGTGCGATAGAGCCGCGCGCCGGGTTGCGTGCCGAACGCATCGGGCACGAACTTCTCGGCCGTCAACTCCTGACGGTTGATGTAACCCCGCGCCACTCCCGCGCCGCCGATGTAGAGTTCGCCCGACACCCCGACCGGGCACAGTTCGCCCGCGCCGTCCAGTACATACACCTGCGTGTTGGCGATGGCTCTGCCGAGCGGCGGCAGCCCCACGCCACACGCGGCCACCGTCCCGCAGTTTGAAGCAATCGTGATCTCCGTCGGGCCGTAGATATTCGCCAGCTCGTAGAGCGCGTCCGGCTCAGCCCAACGCCGCAGACGATCCCCGCCGACGCTCAACAGTCTCAACGTCGTAGGCAACTCCACACCCGCATTGAGCAGTTCCTCGGCGATGGGGGTGGGCAGGAAGCTGACCGTAATCCCGCGCTCCCGCATCCACCGCCCCAACTCCGCCCAGTCTCCACGCGCTCCCTCCGGCACCACCTCCACGCACGCCCCCGCACATA